>JAUVIY010000428.1 GCA_030592625.1 Spirochaeta sp.
CCCTGATGGCTTCCAGCTCTCCGTCCAGGCCTCCCAGAACCAGTGCCGTCCGCCAGTCACAGCGCTTCTTGATGGAAACCACATCGCCGTAGATATGGTCGCCGAGGTAGAGAAATTCATCACCCGGTACACCCATCCCTTCCTGGACATCTTCGAACCATCCACCCTGCCAGAGACCTTCGGATACAGGTTTTTCGTGATTGGTCATGACACCTGATTCCGGGTCGATCTTCAGGAATCGGTGCCGTCCTTCGAAGAATCTCGGCTTTTCGGCAAAGGTAATCACCAGATCGAACACCTCCTGCCAGTTCTTATACTTCGTCCAATAGGGGTTGAGGGCGTAATCCAGCAAGGATTTCGTGTATCCATAATCCGAGTTGGTGATAATCATCAGTTTTTTGCCGTAGGTTTTGAGTCTTTCAAGCATGGCGGCGGTTTTTGGATCCTGCAGGACATACTTGCCGAAATCCGCCTTGAGGATGTCCTTGAGCGTACCGTCTTTGTGCAGGGAATCGATGCAGCCGTTCACATCTGTGGCAAGCCGGCGGTAATCCGGGAGGGATGCACCTTTCTTCTTCAGCTGTACCAGCTGGGCGAAGAGTACGCCGTTGGAGATGGCGAACGCCGTGTCCAGGCTCTGGAAATCGGGATCCCGAAGGTCGATAACCCGTTCCCGATAAATGCGGGACCGTTCCCTGAAATCAATTTCCTCCAGTCCATGATAGGCCAGTTTCACCTTGCCGAAGCGGCTGAGTTTGAGCAGATTGCCGTTTCTCTTGTCGATAACCAGTCCGACAATCGCCCTGCTCCGATCGAATTTGAGCTTGCTTACGGCTTCGGGATAACCATAGGTTTTCACCAGCCTGACAGCCGCTAATGTATGGGTGAGCCCTTCGAAGGCTTTGATTTTGTATCTCACCAGGGTGTAGTCCATGTCGAATCCGACAACCTTGATTTTCTTCAGATTCAGCAGTCTGTTCACGTATACGGGCATGGAATAACAATGGACAACTCCGGTGTATATTTCAAGGTGATGTAGTGCACTATTGATTTTTTATTGACTGTCGGGATCGTTCCTCGCTTCGCTGTGGTACGACCCCGGGTCTCTGGCGCCCTCAGGAGAAATCGCCTTGCCTGGTCGCCGCATTGCATGAACTGTCGGCGGTTCGGGTATAATCACTTCCATGAATGTGGAAGGTCGACATTACCGGACCATCTGGCCGGTGGATAACGAACCCGGAGTCACCCGGGTCATCGATCAGCGGGAACTGCCCCATCGATTCATCACAATTGATCTGAAAACAGTTGATGATTACGCTTCTGCCATCTCGGACATGGCCGTTCGCGGGGCCGGCCTCATCGGGGCATGCGCCGCCTACGGCATGTGGGCGGCTGCCGCCGGCGCACCGGATGGGCGAGACGCCTTTGACGAATGGATTACCGCGGCCGCTGAACGCCTTATCGCAACCCGTCCGACGGCCAGGAATCTCGAATGGGCTGTATCTCTTCAGCAGCGTGTCATGGCCGATGCGGCCGATGTCGAATCCGCCCGGGAGGCGGCCCGCAGGGGGGCCGCCGAAATAACCGACTCGGATGCCCTGATGTGTGAGAAAATCGGCATGCATGGTCTGGAGATCATCCGAAAAATCCGGAAAGAGAAAACTGCCTCCGGCCGGGGAGATGAACCGGTGCACATCCTCACCCACTGCAACGCGGGTTGGCTCGCTTTTGTGGACTATGGCTCGGCCACCGCCCCCATATACGCCGCCCACGACGAGGGAATCCCGATTCATGTCTGGGTGGACGAAACCCGACCCCGGGTTCAGGGCGCGGCTCTCACCGCCTGGGAACTGGGCAGCCATGGCGTCCCCCACGATGTCA
>JAUVIY010000304.1 GCA_030592625.1 Spirochaeta sp.
CCTGCTTGAATTGATGAAGGGACGAACAAGTTTTGTGATTGCTCACCGTCTCTCAACCATTCGCAAAGCTGATAAGATTGTCGTTATTGAGGATGGCAAAATCGTCGAGCAGGGGCCTCATAAGGAATTGATCGCACTACAAGGAGCCTATTCCACCCTGTATCGAAGCCAGTTCAGAGATAAAAACCATGTGTAACGGGCAATGCGCCCTGTGGCCTTATGGGACGTATTATCCTTAATGCGGAAGAGTCCAGGGCAAAGGCGCCAGAGGTCAATTAAAGGAATAATTAAATAGAGGCAATCAGAGTTTTCTGCTTTCGAATGCAAATGCCAGTCTCAGATCGACAACGGAAAAGACTCCGGGCTGATTGGCGAGTTCCTCTCCGCGAACGGTTACATCCATGGAAAAACCCCCGAACTGAAGTCCGAGGCCTCGGGTAGGCATACCTTCGGAAAACCCTGCACGAAGGGCCAGGAATCTCCAGAAGGTGATTTCGGCACCGGCGGTGATACCCAGGAGATAATTCCTCGGATGGGTTTCCAGGCCTCCCAGCAGATGTCGGAAGCTCAAGTAAAACCCGTTGACACCGAACCATGGAATGTTATCTGCGAAGGCGGGAAACCATCCACCACCGACTGAAATTATCGGTAGGCGAACATGGGTTTCGCTGATATCGGGTTCGTTCCCGTCCATAGCGCTGCGAAGCGTATCGTAATGGCTTACAAATTCCAGCGTGAGTAATTCGTCGACGGTGAGTCCGACGGCCCAATGTTTTCCGAAGCGGATCAATGTGCCGGCATCCAGGCCGATTCCCGGTACGGCTTCATAGGGCATATCCAGAAAATACTCGGGGTTGGAGAGAAGCCCAAAGAACTCCACGACATCCGCTTCACCAAGATAACGCTGTTCATGGAAGCCTTTCATAGTGAAGCCGAAATCCAGAGTGATTCCTCTGTCGAATTGAAAGCGCCGGGCCCACCCGCCGGTGAATTCAGCCCCGATTCGAAAGGTAAAAAGACTTTGAACGGCCACGTTGGGGTACAGGACGTCGATTGAGGAATATGAAAACAGGCGAAAGGCTTCACCAGCTCCGGCATATCCCACATCAATGGGACCAAGAAGGCCGAAACCCAGATAATTGCCTTCATCCAATGGAAAGAGTTCCGAGGGGTTATTGTCATTAAAAGCATTTGACATATTCCAGAAGGTTCCCGAAAGCCGGAGGTCGATTCCGGCGAATCGGTGTACCGGCTCGATGACGGCAATTCCCGCGGGGTTGGAGAAAACCGTGGCGAAATCGTCGGCCAGGGCGGGATGTGAGTCTCCCATAGCGTCTTCCCTGGCGGAAGGAATGGGTGTGATTGCGTAAAGGGAAAGAGGCAGGACGACTAACAGGATTGCTGAGAGAATAATCTGCTTATAAGCAGAAGTCATATGAGAAGCATGACCATCATTATCAGTTCGGGTCGCCAATGAGTGCTCGGAATCGATCAAGAAGCGTAAGAAAATATGGATTTGTCCCTTGAACGGCCATCAATTCGGCTTCGGCAATTATAACGTCATATAGCGGTGAAGTATTCGTGATATTTACATATGTGACCTGGGTCCAGTCATTACCTTGCAGCTGGTACTCATACGCGGCCATACCCAGAGCCCCCCAGAAAAGCTGCATCGGTGCAGGATCAGCATTGATCCCGTATTCAATCAGCTTATCCTCGGCAATACTGATGAGATAATTCACGTTAGCCGAATCATAGAAATCCCCGATATCGATAAGGTCGATCGGAGGAGCCCCTTCCAGTAAATAGGGTAGAATGGTTACCATCGCATTGGAGAGCACTGCCAGCAGATCTATCATGTCCAGGGCGATTTCTCCCCGTTCAGTTTCCGACAGGCCGCTTGAATCTAATTGGGCATTCAATCCGGAAAGACAACCGAGCATCAGCCCGACATCCCCGGAAGCGATGGCGAATTCCACAGGCAGTTTCGATCCATTTGCCATGGATGTGAACAGACTGTCCGCCGGGGTCATATTACAGGCCGGGAAAATCAACAGGAAGAGCACAGTGCTTGATACTGTGAAAATCTTAATGAAGCTATTCTTCATATTTTTCTCTTTATGATTCAGGGACCGGAGGGGCGAGCCGTTTCCACTGCTGATATCAGTATAAATCATTCTTGAATAGTGTGACAGCTGACGGTCAGCTGCTTTCGCGGATAACCAGAGTCGGTTTAACGTATTCCTGAATCGGCTCATCAGGAGTATCGTCGAAAAGCAAAGACCGGATACGCTTCGAAGCCTTATCGGTGAGCTCTTCACGAGGCTGGTGGATGGTAGTCAGCGGGGGAAGGGTCATCCGGCTCACCGGACTGTCATCAAAACCAACGACTTTCAGATCTTCCGGTACACGGATACTCTCCTCCCTTAAAGCGTTCAGGAAACCGAAAGCTGCAATATCAGCCGGAATAAAAAAACCATCACATTCTTTAAACCGCATGTGTTTCTCCCCGACAAGACGGTAGCCGCCTTCATAGCTGCACTCACAGGAGAAAAAACACTCATCGTTAACGGCGAATCCGGCTTCATCGAGAGCACTGAGACAGCCCCTGATCCGCTGCCGGAACTCCTCCGACTCGTCCTCATAAATCCTGACCACCTGTATTCTCCGGCAGCCGGAATCAATGAGATGCCTGGCGGCCAGGTTCCCGCCTTTGTAGTTATCGGTAAAAAAACAATCGACGGAATCCCGGGATATGCTGTTGGAAATCATGTGTATATGAACAATGGGCAGCTTGTGTTCCTTAATGAGCTTATAATCTTCACTCCGGATTTCCGGATGGATAATGACGAATCCGTCCACCTTGTTCTGCCGAATCAGTCGGGCGATGTTGCTCTGCCCCGACTGATCGTTGTAGGCCTCCACCACCAGAGCATCAAGACCGACCCTTTCCAGGTTATGCCGGAGATCCCTGAAAAGTTCATTGGTGTACAGGGAGCTGCGGAAATCGTTCAGGACTGAATAATAAATAACCCCGATAATACCGGTTTTACGGTTCTTCAGGCGCCGGGCTCCCTCGTTGAACTCGAAATCCATCCGGTCCGCGATGGTTTGGATTCTATCCCGGGTAACGGAACTGATGAGGGGGCTGCCGTTGAGAGCACGGGATACAGTTGAATGACTCACCCCCGCCAGTCTTGCAATATCCTTGATGGTCGGCTTACCCGGCAAATCCCAACCCCTCATCTTTAGCTGATGTAACCCAGCCACTTCCTTTGGTTATCCAACATGGTGTCCACCATTTCCCTCATACCATGGTATTTGTTTACCACCGGGCAGGCCAAAACGGCCTGGATAACCAGATCCCGACTTCCGGTGAGGATCGCATCAACTGTGAGATCGTAGACCCCGGCGTAGTTGCGGATCAGTGCTCCGAAGCCCTTGGGATAGGAATCGAAACGGACACCCGTGACACCACGATGGTCGACTGTCGCAGGGAGTTCCACAGCGATGCCATCGGGGAAATCGGGTATGGCGCCGTTATTGAGAACGTTCACCGCCATTTCTTCATAGCCTGAGTCGTTGATGATGCCTTCCATGATTGGAACAACCCGCTCTCTCAGGTCATCCGTGATTTCAGACCAGGTCTGATTCGACAGCGCATGACGATAGAATTCATAAAAATCCAGAATCCCCTGATGGTCCGCAACATCCTGCGCCCATGAGATGTATTCACCGAGATGGCTGTCC
>JAUVIY010000389.1 GCA_030592625.1 Spirochaeta sp.
CTTTACCGTTCCGAAATTACCAAAACCAGCCAGGCCTCGGACAGTCAACAGGCGATGAGCGCCGCCTTCAGGCAGCTCGGACGTTCTTTCGCCGGAGAACTCATCGAACAGGCTCCCTGATGGATTCGGAATACCATCTTGACGATCTCATTCAGGCCTTGGCCACACCCAGGGGGCGCAGCGCCATCGCTGTGATGCGGGTCTCCGGACCGGGCTGCATCGAAGCCATCGCCCGGGTTTTTTCCCGTCCCGATGTTCTTAAGAAAAGCGAGGGCTACCGCGTGCACCATGGCTGGATACTGGATGAGAATGGTGGCCGTGTTGATGAAGTCCTGGTTACGGTGTTTCGGGTTCCCTCGAGCTACACTGGTCAGGAATCAGCGGAGATTTCCTGCCATGGCGGCCCGGCGGTAGTAGACCGGCTCATGGAACTCCTGCGGACGATCGGGTTCCGGGATGCCGCTCCGGGCGAGTTCACCTTCCGTGCCTTTTCCCTGGGTAAGATGGATCTCACCCGGGCCGAGGCGGTTCGTGAAATTATCGACGCCCGGACCGACCGGGCACGGGCTCTCGCTGTCTCCAGGCTGGCCGGATCTGTGAAATCGGTAATTGATGAAGTAAAGGACGCAGTAAAGCATCAGGCGGCAGTTGCATCTCTGGCCCTGGATTACCCTGAGGATGAGGCTGAACCGGTACCTTTCGACTCAGAACTCATTCGGGTGTCGCGTGATTCCCTGATGAACCTGATTCAAACATGGAGGACTGGACGACTCTACCGCGACGGGCTGAAGGTAACATTTGCGGGTCCGGCCAACGCCGGAAAGTCGTCATTATTCAACCTCTTTCTCAGGGAAGAGCGGTCTATCGTCACCGAGCGGCCCGGCACAACACGTGACTGGGTGGAGGCCTGGGTGAGCCTCGACGGCATCCCTCTTCAGCTCATTGATACCGCCGGGTTGAGACGTGAAACCGACGACCCGATTGAGGTCGAAGGGATACGCCGGACCCGGGAATTGCTTGCCGGTTCAGACCTGGTGGTGGCCGTGGCCGACGGAACCGAAGGACCGGCCGCTGCGGTGGCCCTGGAGCGGGAAGAGATGACGGTGCTCTCAGAGGGAGCCGGAATCGCCGAAGATCCGTCTCAAACCGGTGACAGGCTTATCAGGGTCTGGAACAAGTCGGACATATCACCGGAAGCTCCTGAGGGATGGATCCCCGTAAGCGCCCTCACCGGCACAGGATTCTCCGAACTTGAGGAAGAAATTCGATCCAGGGCCCTTGGCGGCGGTGCGGCTCCTGAAGCCGATGCGCCGGTGATTGATTCGGCCAGGCAGAAAGACCTTCTTGAGAGGGCTGTTTCCGCACTGGACCGATTCTCCGACGGAGTCGGTCTCGGGGAAAACGCTCCGGTGGATCTCCTGGCCGAAGACCTTCACGAAGCCCTGGATGCCCTGGGAGAACTCACAGGCACGGTGACACGGACGGATGTTTTGAACACTTTATTCTCAGAATTCTGTGTCGGCAAATAAAAATGCGCGATTTGCTTGATGGTTTAAAAATGCTCGGACTGGAATCGTCGGGGTGGCGGGTGGAAAAACTGGAGCGGTATATTGCCGAGATTGAGCTCTGGAATCCGAAGTACGGCCTGATTGCTCCCGGAGAGGATATCGTCGGCCGCCACGTGTTGGACAGCCTGAGCGGTCTTGAGGTGATCCGGGAGCTTGGGCCCCGAAGACTGGCGGATGTGGGATCGGGAGCCGGTTTTCCGGGGATTCCCCTGGCCATCTGGCTGAATGATGTCGATATCACATTGATTGAGCGTTCCGGCCGTCGGGCGGGATTTCTCCGTAATGTCGTTATCACCCTGGGTCTGAACAATGTCACGGTACTGGAAAAGACCGTGGAAGAAGTCGGCGGCGGGGGGCTGTTCGACGTGATTACTTTCCGGGCCTGGTCGGCGGTGGACGACGATTTGTTGGACGTCCTCGGATCAATTCTCTCGCCTGAGGGAACAATCGCAGCCTACAAGGGGCGGAAGGACGTCATCGAGTCGGAACTGGCCGCCGTGGCTGGATGTCTGGTATTCAGAGAAATCCGAGCTCTTGAGGTACCGGGTCTGAAAGACGAGAGGCATCTGGTTTTGCTGAAGATCTGTTAAGACGGGGTGGTGAGAGAGCCTGAATCGATTGATTTGAGGATTTTCATCAGCGCAGGTTTGTCGATCAGGTCGATAAGTCGGGCTTCGACAAAGCGTACGGACTCGCCGGTAAAAGTTCCGGCTGTAAAACAGAATCCCCGACCGGCATGCAGCTCCTTCGAGTGGGCGTAGAGGTCGCGTACGAACAATTCCCCCACCTGACCTTCGGTTCTCATGAAGCGGAAGAGAACAATGTCTTCCCATTTATGGGTTTTAACCTCGGTGAGCAGATCGACATATTCAGTCTTCTGGACATTCATGTCATTCACCTTGATCCTTGCCTTGGGAAACATTATCTGTGTGAGCTTTCGGCAAAGGGCGATGAACTCATTTGTCGGTGCCAGCA
>JAUVIY010000295.1 GCA_030592625.1 Spirochaeta sp.
ACCCATGACTTCATCCTACTCCCGGCTTGATTTACGGTCAACTTGACAGCTCTCGCGTCAATGACTTCTACAGCCGATAATGAGAGAGATGAAAATAACGGCAATTCCGGTATTTCTGCTTCTCCTGCTAACACATAATCTCTATTCAGAGGACATGAATACGAACCTCCATGCGCCCTTCGTGTCACACCTGAGCGCCAAACTCAACGGCTCCGAAGTTATCCTGAACTGGCGGGACTCACCGGATTCATCGGACATGGTTTACGAGATCCGTCGTCATGAAGATGCAATTACCGCCGAGAATCTCAACGATACCGAGCAGGTGGCAGTTATTGCCCGGGGTATCCAGACCTACACCGATCGTCCGGCCGAGGGTAAGACGTGGTGGTATGCCGTCGTTACGTTCAGCGGCGGTGAAACGGTCGAATTGATTATTCCCTGGAGAAATGCCCTTGGAATCCCGGTAACCGTATTCCCGGGCACACAACAGTTATCAAATGCGGCAGAGCTGTACTCCCTGTCGGCTGAAGTATCCGGGGCCACAGTCAGTCTTAATTTCAATGCTGATCGTCCGGGACGAGAAATCGCAATTTTCCGAAGTACCGGCCCGATGAATACTCTGGAAGCCATAGACCATGCCGTAAAGGTCGGCAGCAGCACAGCCCAATACGGAGGAATGGAAGATTCACCCCTCCCCGGCATCACCTGGTATTATACTGCAGTGGATACCGGACTTATCGAGTCAGGATACCCCGATTGGTTTGAAAAGGCGGCCTTTTCTTCACCGATTACCCTGTCCCTCGGAGAAACCAGGATTTTTTTCGAATCATCAATACGCCCCGCGCCACTTCCTCTGCTCCGTCGTCGGGAGATGCCGGACAGAGCACCTATCAGCGCCGAAGCGACAGTAGCCCTCTCCACAACTCTTGATCCGGTTCAGGGAAGGCTCTGGGTTCAGCCCGAACCGGAGATTCTCGATATCGACCGGGGAAACACAGATAATCGCAGGCAGCAGATTCTTAAGGAGATACTCGAAGATTCATTCGCCAACCGGAATTGGACGGAGGCGAACAAGGAACTTTTCGCATTGTCGGCCACCAACGGCCTTGATGCCGCCGCCAAGGCTCGGATTCTTTTTTACAGGGGTCAGTGCCAATACTATCTGGATGACCTCCGGTCGGCCTTCCTTTCATTCCTTGTGGCATCTGATCATTACTATCCGGAATCCCGGAAATGGATGCTGAGAATCTATGGAGATCTGACTCCGGTTTCCTGATGTCATTTCAGCGGTTTTTATAGCGCCCGATTCTTAATGTGATTCGATAGAAATGTGTTTCCATCGGTGATAATTCGACTTGCCAGCGTGGCATGAAGAAACTCGATTGATAATTTCTTCTCAACTCCCTGCCCACCCTGTAATCCGCGAAAACGGGGAATCGCCATAATTCGGCCGATTCCGAGAGCTGAAACAGCATCATCACATCCCTCTCGCTGTCGAGGATGGTCCATGATTCCACATTTCCATCCTGTCCCCTCTCAACGGCTTCTACAGGTCCGGGTTCTTCGGTATTGAGAAAAACCGCTCTGAAACCGGGATCGTCGGAAAGAGCCAGATTGATTTCCGTTCCCCATGGGAAACTCAAAGTTCGTGGCGTCAGGTTTGTCAGTGTGTAATCCACTTCAAGTGTGCTGCGCCTGAACCTGTAGGTCTTGTGGATTTCCAGTGCCTCGCCGCCGCCGTTAACCGGTCCACGGCAACTCAAGGTTACCCTGGGCTGATCCCTGACGACTTCCAGGGGTTCGTATCGTTTTCCCGGGAAGGGACTTCGCTGACGATAGGAACTTCGCTCAAAACTTTCGGGACCATCTTCAGGATGAAGGATATGATCAAGGAATGCGTGCCTGGGATAACTGTCGTATCCCTGTTCCCGAGTTGCGGGTGGATGATAATCCTCAGGGTATCTGGAAAAAGTCGCCAGATAATTCCGGGTGACCGGGAGATAGTCGAGTTCGAAAAGGGCCCCGCCGACGGCGTGAACATATGCGTTGAAATTCAGGCCGTTGTAAAGAAACTCCTTGTCCCCGTCCATGTCGAAATCGACAGAAGTCAGAGCCGCTTTGAAAATACCACGTTCCCTGGTGGCTTTCTCGGCCTCGATAAGAGCGCTATAGGCCGCATGACGAAGCCGGCTGTTGTAAATGCCGCCGGTGGGTCCATGCCAATAGGCGTAATGCTCCTGACCCCGCCAAAGTTCTTCCTTGGCGTTCCTCTTGCGATACTTGTCACCTCGGAGCTGGTTGGTGAGTACTTCAATATGCATCATCTTGGCATAAAGCAGGCTGCTTTCCCGGTACTTGGTGAGAAATTCCCTGTAAAACGCCTGGGGTCGTGAGGAATTTGCGATTTCGGTGGACCCGGGTTTACTCATAGCCCTGAGCCCGCTGACATTCTGATGATCTGAACGGGACCAGCGCATCAGGGAATCATATGTCGGACCCGGTATGTACATCTTATCCCGAGAGAAACTGGCATTCCTGATATACCGTCCCGGATGGACACATTCCAGCCAGTCCCGGGCGTTGTGAACTGCCTTGAAGAATCGTTCGAGCCATTTTTCCTCATAACAGACCGTATGTGTACCGTCTCCTCCCAGGGTCTGTCCATTGAGAATCAGGGAAACGACGACTTCCCGGTCTTCTGAGGGCTCTAATGTTCTCAGACTGTCGAGGATGTGCTCCGGAGGAACTTTCAGGAAGCGGTCGGCCAGAGAATCCATGACGGGGAAGATGATGACGGTTTTACCCTGATCCTCGGCGATAACCGGGGATTCGGGGCGAAATCCGGGCACAGCCGGAAACGCGCGCTCGGTGAGAAAAACATAATCCATCCCGCTGGCCCGGAGCGACGAGGCGAGATGCGCCTCCCAGACCTGACTCGTAATCCAGCTTCCTCGTGATCGTTTTCCGAATTTTTTACGCAAATAGGTGGTCATCACCTCGATCTGTCCGACCCGATCGGGTGCCGGAACCAGAGGAAGCATGGGCTCCCAGTAACCACCGCCGAGAATCTCGATATTTTTACGGGACATCAGCTCGGCAAGCACTGTATGGAACTCGGGATGCCGCTTCTCCAGCCACTCAAGGAGCGGTCCGGAGTAGAACAGGGTCGAACGAATCTCAGGATGATTGTATATGGCCGTGAGAAACGGCTTGAACGCTTTCTGATAGGCGTCCTCAAAGAGTAATTCGGTTTCTCCGGATGGAACCGTGTTACAGGTTCCGAAAATCAGTTTTACCTTGCTCATGAAACGGGCGGCGGAACAGCCGCCCGTTTCATGAGCGCTGCCGCTTTAGCCCTAGTCGTCCTCTACCTTGATGATTTGTATAATACATTTCGGCGGGCAGGCGGCTGCAGCTGCATCCCGCCCTTCCCCGTCATTACCAGTGTACTCCAAAATTGAGAGATTGTCCGTAACGACAAATCCGGCGGTGGGAAATTTTCGCTCACAAATACGACAACCGATGCATCCTGCACTGCAGAGGCTTTTGGTCACCTTGGCCTTATCCTTCGAATTGCAGGCAACGAACCAGTCGGCATCGGCAGGTATCATCTTCATCACGCCGGTGGGACAGACAGCAACACAGATTTCACAACCGATGCATTTATCAGGATCCACAATCACAAGCCCGTCGCCAGTGTAATCAATCGCGTCCACGGGACAGGATTTAACACAGGATCCGAGGCCCAGACATCCGTACTTGCAGCCCTTGTCCCCGTCGAATTGCATCCAGGCCGATTC
>JAUVIY010000150.1 GCA_030592625.1 Spirochaeta sp.
ACCATTTCTCTTCGGTTACGGGTTTACAACCTCCTATACCGAACAAACTTCTTTAGGAGGCCTGGCTGCCGCAGTTTCGGAAGATGGCGTTCTTAAGGGTATGGAAGCTCTTTTATCGGAAGCGGAGCGGGTACAGGCCTACGGATTCCTGGATTCGGAGCTTGACCGGGCAAAACGTGATGTCTACAGCTTTTTCGAAAATTACTGGAAGCAGCAAAACGACCTTGAATCCTCGGCATTTATTCAGTCGCTGCTTGATGCCTTCGTAAAGGACGAAACCTATCCTTCCATCGACTGGCAGTGGGAAACCGTCCAGGATCTTCTTCCGGAGATTACCCTGGAGGAAGTCGGGGCGATCTCAGACCTGCTGCTCAGCGACGAAAATCGGGTTGTTATCGTCAACGGTCCATCGGTACCGGCGATTACCTCTCTTACTGAAGAGGAAATACTTGCTGTGCTTTACAAGGTGGAGTCTTCCCCTCTCGAACCCTGGAAGGATGAAACGGTCTCGGGCCCACTGGTTCCTGAACCGCCCCGGCCGGGTCGTATCGTCTCCCGAACTTCCATCCCCGACACGGGAGTGGAGCTGTGGACTCTCTCCAACGGTGCCATCGTCATGCTCAAAGAGACGGAGCTCAAGAGCGAGGAGATTCTGTTTCAGGCGTTCAGTCACGGAGGCTACTCCCATGCCGAAGACGAGGACCTCATCTCGGCACAATTCTCAACCGACGCGGTGAACGAGGGAGGCCTTGGCGGGTTTTCAGCCGACGACCTCCGCAAAACCCTATCAGGACGGAATCTTTCCTTGAACCCATACATTCAGGATACATATGAAGGGTTTTCCGGGAGCGCCACACCGGCCGATCTGGAGACGATGCTCCAACTCCTCTACTTGCATCAAAGCGCCCTTCGGCGGGATGATACGGCATGGAACTCTTTTCTTGTCCGGACGGGTGAATCCCTGAAGAACCGGGATTCCTCCCCCATGAATCTCTACAGCGACCTCCTCTGGGAGACCCTGTATGACGGTCACTTCCGAAGTCTGCCCCTCACCCTGGATCGTCTATCCGAGGCCAATCTCGACAGAGCCTTGGAGATTTTTTCTGAAAGGTTCTCTGACGCCTCCGATTTCACTTACGTTTTTGTAGGGGATTTTGATTCTGATGAACTGGAACCCCTTGTGAAGCGCTGGATCGGTGGTCAGCCGACAGGAATAAGCGGGGAGGATTGGATCGACCGTGGTATGAGGAACGTCGAGGGCATCAGAGAGGTTTCGCTGGAAGCCGGATCCGAGCCCCTGAGCGTCGTCACCCAGGTATGGACCGGGGAATGGGACGGCAGTTTCACCGAAAGGTATCGGATCCAGTCCCTGGCTTCGGCCCTGGAGATGCAGTTCACCCGCTCGATCCGGGAAGAATCCGGCGGCACTTATACCGTCGGTGTTTACCCTCAGCTGAACGTCGCTCCGGTAAACGACTACCGTTTCATTATCCGCTTCTCCTGCGCTCCGGACCGGGTGGAGGAACTCGTCGAGCAGGTGAGGACAGTGATTGACGAATGGCGCTCGAGTGTACCGGAGGAGAAGTTCGCTGTCGATGTCACTGCGTCCCAGCACCGCAGCCTCTCGGAAAATATGGAACGCAATGCCTGGTGGTTGGGACAGATCGTTTTCGCCGTGGCCACCGATACCGATCCTGAGGATCTGATGAATCGTAGAGCCCTGTACGATTCTCTGTCTCCCGAGGTTCTCAGTGAGACGGCACAACGCTATCTCGACGACGGGAACTATGTCCAGGTGGTGCTATACCCTGAGGCCGACTGATGAGGGAGGTGATATGAGCCGGAATTTCGAAGAGCTGGATTTTCAATACACTCCCATCGGCGAAGTCATACTGCAAAAGCGTAGAATTCTCGAATTTGGAGGGCTCGACGTTTTTGAAGTGAAGCTTAACGATGAGTATCTGATGTCCAGTCTGTTCACCGTCGGTGAAGTGGCACTGTCGGAGATAGGTCTTGATGCCCTGGAAGTTCCCGACGGCACGGCGGAAGTCGTTGTGGGCGGTTTGGGCCTGGGCTATACAGCCGAGATGGCTCTGGAACATCCGGCCACAGGTTCGCTTCTGGTGGTTGAGTTCCTGCAGCCGGTTATCGATTGGCACCGTCAGGGTCTGGTACCGGTTGGTTCCAGGATCCCGGACGATCCTCGAAGCCGCATCTCTCAGGGTGATTTTTTCGCTGCGGCCATGAATCCGGAGATGGGATTCGATCCCGAGAATCCGGGGCGGCACTTCGATGCGATCCTGCTGGATGTCGATCACTCACCGACCCGTCACCTCGAGGGGTTCCGCGGCGGCTTCTATGAACCCGACGGCATTCGCCTCATGGCTCAGAACCTCAAGCCCGGTGGTGTATTCGGCCTATGGTCCGACGATCCGCCGGAAGATGAATTCCTTGAAATTCTGGACCAGGTTTTCGATGAAGTCTGGGGGGAGCTGGTTACATTCCCCAATCCCATTGCGGATCGTGAAGAGTCGAATTCGGTCTATGTAGGAAAGATGAACGGATAGGATAAAACCTGCGTCTTATGCACCCAGAATCAGAATTACGGTATAGGCGGCAAACCCGGCTATCAGAACCAGTCCTTCCACCCGAGCGACTTTCCTGCCGGTTATCATCAGCGGGAACATCAGCGCCGTCATCCCGATCAGCCACCAGACATCCCGGGACAGAATTTCGCCGGGAACAGGCAGAGGTCTGAACAGTGACGCAACCCCCAATATGGCCAGGAGATTGAAGATACTGGAGCCTATGACGTTGCCCACCGCCATATCATCCCGACCACGCAGGGCGGCGACGACAGAGGTGACGAGTTCCGGTGCGCTGGTTCCCACTGCTACGATGGTGAGGCCGATGATAGTTTCGGAGACCCCGAGACCACTGGCCACTCCAACCGCTCCCTTAACGAGTGTATTTGCACCGACGGCGAGAAGGCCGCCGCCGAGAATGACGGTAAGGACGTTGAGCCATGCAGCGACGGCTCCAGTGCGACCGAAGGATGCCGTCGGCAGCGGTGCTCCCCCGTCTTCGACGACACCCCGGCGATCGAGCCACACGGCATAGACCATAAAGGTAATCAACACCCCGAAAAGAAAGAGGCCTTCGATGCGGTCGATGATGCCGTCCTGTGCCAGCAGGTAGAACTGCAGAGTGGCCAGCATCAACACCGGCCATTCAAAACGCATCGTATTCCCGAGAATTCGCAAAGGACGGAACAGCGCCGTCATGCCGAGAACCAGACCGATATTGAGGAGGTTGGATCCGACGATATTACCGATTGCCAGTCCCGGGTTACCGGAGAGGGAGGCCTTCACGGACACCATCAGCTCGGGCATGGATGTCCCTGCGGCAACGACAGTAAGACCGACCACCGCCGGGGACAGTTTCGCCAGGAGCGCAATGCCGCTGGCACCCCTCACCAGGGCTTCGGCGCCTGCCAAAAGGGCAGCCAGGCCGACGATTATGAACAGCCAGTTGATAATCATGCCGGGATAACCATCCAACCGGATCCTTTTGGTGTTTCTTCAGCGTTATCCGTTGCCGTCGAGTAATCGCTCATGCGGACTATCATTGTCGGGTGCCTTGTCCATGTCAATTCTCGGTCAGGGTATCCTGGAGAGTTATTACTGCATATAGTGGATGACCGAACAGCTCAACGTAATGAGGCATATGAACCATCTTGTTACCTATCTCGGAGTAAAGGAGCGTTATCGTCGGGGTGAATTAAACATCTACGGGTGGTTTTCCGTTGTAACCGGTATATAACAGGGTATACCGGGAGTTTATGAAGTGAAAACTGGTACGGATCAATAAAAGATCTATAAAAAAAAGGACAAGGCATGATTCGAATGAAAGTACTCCTGGCTGTTTTTTTTTCTCTTCTCTGCGGAGTCATGGGTGCACAGCAATTTCCATTTACTCTGGCGAACGAAGAATTGATATTCTCCTTTCAAATGCCCTCGGGTAAAACGTGTTCGATTTCAGTAGAGAAGTATCAGGAGTACATCATCTACAGATATGGTACCAAAGAAAGAATAGAACTTCAGTATCCAGCAGTATTCGATCAGTCCTGGGAGTTGTTCACCCTTGAGACATATAGTCGGGGGGGAGGTGCTGCTAACGAGGGACTATCCACAGAGTATTTATCATTTATCAATAACCGATATAAATATATAATTTATGAAGAATATTCTGCTGTCTCGGACAAAACATACGTTGGTATTAGAATTATCACTCCGGATGGAGATGAAATAGAGTTGGAAGGGATTCCTGAAACTAAAAAAGGCTCCATCGGCAAACTGTCTTCTGATGAGTATCCCATAGAAGATACCTACTATTAGCCAACACCTGATGTAATTTTAAATGCCCCACCTGTTATCAAAAAAGCTGATTCAGAAACAGTGACTTCATGTGCCTCTCATACAGATTGTGAGTAACGTTCCCGGCCACTGAATTCCTGTGTTCGGTCAGAGCAATAAGATATAAGCGTCCCATCTTTACGATCACTTTGTATTCCCTGTGGGGTTCGTGATATCCGGAAACCGACAAGCACCTTGCTGAGTGAGCAGCACTCATTACGTAAGAGACGGGCTTCGGTGAGATGATCAACACCCCTTTCGATTCGTTTCCCCACCTTACTTTGAGAATAATCCTTGACAGCTCACACAAGTTGTTCTAAAGTTCAGTTAGCGCTAACAGTTAACGTTATCAGGTACCGTTAACAAAGTGCTGGTAAACCCATAGGAGGTATTCATATGTCGTTAAAAAGTCTCTTCAGGAGTCTTTCGCTGGTGCTGGTTGGTCTTATTGCAATCGGATTTGTCTTTTCATCCGGTTCTACTGAAGACGAGGCCACTGTTGTCTCTCCTCGGGGAGGGGAGATCAGTAAATTCAATCCCGATGAGTTCGGCGTCATTCCCGTCCCGAGTCGTGTCTGGAGGATCGGAGTCATGGAGAAGTCCCTGATCAATGATTTCTGGCTGGACGTGAAAAATGGATATGAAAATGCTGCTCGGGATTACGGTGTTGAAGTCGAAATCTTTGCCGCTCCTTCCGAAGGCGACCTGCAGGTGCAGGCGAATACGATGGAAGATATGCTCGGCAAGAAATTCGACATCCTCTGTGTCTCTCCCATTACCGATACCAACCTGCTCGGCCCCCTTGCAAAAGCGACACAACTCGGAATCCCGATTATCAACTCCATTGATGCGCACATCACTCCGGCAAACCAGGAGAAGCACAGTATCGAGATAGAAGCGTTTATCACGGTGGACTTCAAAGAAAATACTCGTCTGTCTGTGGAATACCTTGCAGAGGTGCTCGGTAGTGAAGGCGGCAAGATTATCCACATCATGGGAATCCCCGGTGGAGCCGCTGCAGAGGACCGCAAGAGCGGATACGAGGAAGAAATTGTCAACTATCCGCAGCTTGAGAATGTTGGGATTTTCAACGGCGACTGGGACCGGAAGAAGGCAATGGATGTAACGGCGGATGTACTCCAGGCACATCCTGACCTCCGGGCGATCGCTGCAGCTAATGACAACATGGCGTTGGGCGCTTTTCAGGCGGTTAAGAACGCCGGTCTGGAAGACCAGGTCATCATTACCGGTGTAGATTCGATTCCGGATGCCATCACCTCGATCCTCAACGACGAAGTAAATGCAACGACTGCATTCTTCCAGTATGGACTTGCCTACGCTTCCATAGAAGCGGCAATTCTGATTCTGGAAGGTCAGTTTGAAGGCAAGCCCGCAATAATCTACGGACCTCAGGAAATCTGGAACTCCGCGAATGTGGCGGACAAAGTGGACGAGTATCGCGAAATGTACGTCGGTCTCCAGAACATGTAGTAAACTCCGTCTTATATACCAGCGGCCGGAGTATATGCTCCGGTCGCTATCTTCAGAGAGGCGAGTTTGTATGAAACAGAACCATCTTCGTCGATTTTTCGACCGATATTGGGGAGTTGTAACGAGCCTGATCGTTATCAACCTCTTCTTTGCCCTGACGTCGGAATATTATTGGTCCCGATACAACGTACTGAATATTATCGATCACTCTGCAATTGCACTTCTCCTGTCTACGGGAATGGTCTTTGTATTGGCTACAGGAGGAATCGATCTCTCCGTGGGTTCTATTCTTGCTCTATCCGGTATAATCACCGCCCTCGCGATGAAGTCCGGTGTACCCATTGTTCCAGCCGTTATCATCGGCGTCGGGAGCGGTGCCGCGGTCGGGCTGGTGAACGGGATCATCATTTCGTTTTTCCGGCTTCAACCGTTTATTGTAACATTGGCGATGTTGAGCATCGTCCGGGGTCTATCCCTGATCCTTACCGGCGGGAACCCGATTATCGGGATGCCGGAGGGATTTCTGACAGCCTTTTCCGGATCCAAACTTGTGGGAAACGGGGTCTATCTCGCCGCCGG
>JAUVIY010000294.1 GCA_030592625.1 Spirochaeta sp.
CAAGTTCCTCTCGTTCCTCCTGTGTCAGTGCCAGTCGATACTTAACCTTAGGCATATTGAACCTCCCAGTTCTGGAGGTAATAATAACATTATTAATCTAACATATCAAGTATGACATGACACTAGTTTAAGACCAAACTCCGGGTCCAGGGCAGAGCCCTGGACCCGGAGTCGCCGGCGGCGACTGCTCGCAATTTCGCTTTTGTCGCAACGTTCCTCGGCTCTGCCTGCGGTACGCTGCTGATGGCGAAACCGCTGTTTTCCTCTCAGTTCATTTGGGAATCCAAGCCGATTATTTCAGATGGAGACCGCATTCAGGCTCCGTGTCGTTTTCCCACCACCAGCGGGCCGCCCTTTCGTGTTCTCCCGGTCGAGAAGGACGGGTACAGGGCTGACAGCCTATGGATTGGAAACCGGAATCATGCAGGGGGTTGTAAGGGACATTGTTTTTCCTGATGTAATCCCAAACCTGTGGCGAGGTCCAGTCGAGAAGGGGATTGATTTTTATCAGGGGCTTGCCGGCATCATTCAGATGACCTTCATCGTATTCCGCATGTTTCAGATCGCTCCTTGTGGTGGGGCTCTGGTCTCTCCTGAGTCCGGTTGCCCAGGCCCTCCGGCCTTTGAGGGCGCGATTCAGGGGTTCCACTTTCCGGATGCCGCAGCATTTGGAATGGCCGTCCCTGTAAAAGCTGTTGAAACCCTTTTCCTTGACGAATGGTTCAAGAAGTGTTGGTGAAGGGGTAAAAATATCGATGTTTATTCCGAAATGATCTCTTACAGTGTCGAGATATACATATGTTTCATTGTGCAGTCTGCCGGTGTCCAGGCAAAACACGGAGAATGGTTTCCCGTTCTTCGCCGCTAAATCGATCAGGACGACATCTTCAGCTCCGCTGAAAGCCAGTATGAGTTCATCACCAAAAGTATCCTGAACATCCGCCAGTATCTTCCCGGGTGCGAAACTTTCGTACTTTATATTTGCGGCGGCAATATTAAATGCCAGGGTGCCTGAAGATGGAACTTCAAGTTCCTTCTTGATCAACTCGAGGACACGGGTGTATAAACGGTCGGATCCTTCTTCATCTTTCACGATGAAAAACGGAGCCAGATCGATTTCGTACTCAGCAGCCAGCTTCATTCCTTCCGACTCGGCATTGCCCTCTTCGGCATATACGACTGTGTCGATCCGATTCCAGAGGTTACGCTTCCGGAGTATCTCTTCGGCCTGAGTGCATTTCCCGCAGGTAGATCCGTCGAGAAGTATCTTTTTTACCATCAGAATGCTCATGGGGGTCACGATAACCTGAGAAGTCCGGAAGGGTCGAGAGGTAGAGAACTGACCGAAAACCATCTCTTGCCCATAGCATCCCCCCCGGGGTATCTTTTAGATCGTTTTTATATACACCAGCATCATTAATAACTGTGTGATTTTCATGGAGCACGAAGTGTACAAGCCCGTTGATCCCAAAGTCGACTTCCCGAAAATGGAGGAAGAGATCCTCAAGTTCTGGAACGATAACCGCATATTCGAGAAATCGATCGAAAACCGCTCTGATGCGGATGAATATGTTTTCTACGACGGCCCGCCGTTCGCCACGGGTCTTCCTCATTTCGGACATTTCGTACCCGGCACCATCAAAGATATCATTCCCCGTTACGTCACCATGAAAGGCAAGAAAGTGGAGCGTCGTTTCGGATGGGACTGCCACGGTCTCCCCGTCGAGTATGAGATGGAAAAGGAGTTGGGTATTTCAGGTAAAACCGAAATCGAGAAATTCGGTGTTTCCAAGTTTAATGAAGCCTGCCGCTCCATTGTTCTCAGGTACACGGATGAGTGGCGTAAAATCATGACCCGTTCCGGACGCTGGGTTGATTTTGATCATGACTATAAAACCATGGATACCGATTACATGGAGTCCATCTGGTGGGTGATGAAATCACTATGGGACAAGGAGCTGATTTACAAGGGGCATTACATCCTCCCGACATGCCCCCGCTGCTCAACTCCCCTGTCTAATCACGAACTCAATCTCGGTGGATATAAAGACGTTCATGATCCGGCCATTACCGTGCGATTCAAGAGCAAATCGGAAGAGAACACAAGCTTCCTGGCATGGACGACGACACCCTGGACTCTCATCAGCAATCTCGGGCTTTCGGTGGGGGCTGATATTGACTATGTGAAAGTCATCGATAAATCCGATGGTGCGTCATACATTCTCGCTGAAGCGCGGCTTGCGGACTATTTCAAAAATGAAGGTGACTACAGCCTCGAATGGACAAAAAAGGGTACTGAGCTCGGGGGGTTGGAATATGAAGCGATCTTCCCTTATTTTGCCGACCTTGATGAAAAGGGTGCTTTCAGGATTTTCATCGGCGATCATATTTCCACCGAAGAAGGGACGGGTATCGTTCATACAGCACCGGGATTCGGTGAAGATGATTATGAAGTGATGAAGGGATCCGGGGTTCCGGTGATCTGTCCCGTCGATGAAGAGGGTCAGTTCACGAGTGAAGTCGGTGACTACGTCGGCCGTTTCGTCAAGGATTGTGACAAGGACATCATCAACCGGCTGAAATCCGAGGGAAAACTGGTGAAGCGAGACCAGATTCTTCACTCCTATCCCCATTGCTGGCGCTGTGACAGCCCTCTAATCTATAAGGCCGTAGGTTCATGGTTCGTCAATGTTCAGAAAATCAAGGATGTGATGATCTCATCCAACAATCAGGTTCACTGGCTCCCGGACCATCTCAAGAAGGGCCGTTTCGGCAAATGGCTTGATAATGCTCGTGACTGGGCCATCAGCCGTAACCGTTATTGGGGCAATCCCCTTCCGATCTGGGAATGTGAAAGCTGCAGCGAGCGGGAATGTCTGGGAAGCCGGGATGAATTGTATTCGAAGATCGGCAAGGATGCAGCGCTGGCCCACAAGGAAGCCGGCGGCGATCTTCACAAACATCACATTGATGAACTCACTTGGAAATGTTCCTGCGGTGGAACCATGAAAAGGATTCCTGAGGTACTGGACTGTTGGTTTGAATCCGGTGCCATGCCCTATGCACAGGTTCATTATCCTTTTGAAAACAAGCAATGGTTCGAGGAGCATTTCCCGGCGGACTTCATTTCCGAGGGTCTGGATCAGACCAGGGGATGGTTTTACACCCTGACGATTCTCGGTGCTGCTCTTTTCGGTTCTCCGGCCTTCCGTCATGTCGTGGTGAACGGACTGGTTTTAGCGGAAGACGGAAAGAAAATGTCCAAGAGCCTGAAGAATTACACCGATCCCGGTAAGATAATCGATCAGTTCGGCGCCGACGCCCTACGGCTGTTTCTGATGGATTCCGCCGTGGTAAAGGCCGAAAGTCTCAGGTACTCCGACGGCGGTGTACGGGATGTTCTGAAGGGAGTCCTACTTCCTCTTTGGAATGCGTACAGCTTTTACGTTACCTACGCCAACATTGACGGCATCCGTTCCACTGAGATACCGGAGAAGCTGTCCAATCCCCTGGACCGGTGGATACTTTCGGAAACCGGTATTCTGGTATCCCGGGTCGGAGAGCTTCTGGATGCCTATGACATACAGAAAGCGATAGAACCGATTCTGGGATTCATCGATGCTCTGAACAACTGGTACATCCGGCGTTCCAGGCGGAGATTCTGGAAAAGTACACAGGATAGCGCCGGAGATACAGGCAAGCAGGAAGCATATGCCACACTTCGAGCGGCCCTCATTACCCTGGCCAAGGTATCGGCTCCCTTCGTGCCTTTTATCTCGGATGAAATCTATCTGAACCTCAGAAACGACAATGATCCTGAGTCC
>JAUVIY010000129.1 GCA_030592625.1 Spirochaeta sp.
GATGTCCCTGGCCAAACGGGCCGAACATCCCCATGTGGCCGTACCCGATCCCCTTTCGCTGCGTATGGATATCGGGGGGAACTATACCGACGGGGCCACCGGGGATACCGTCCATTGGAATATTCATCGCCTGCTTCCGGGTTTTGTACTGTTCTTGTTCATCGGTTTCATGGCCGGCATGTTCGGCCTGGGGGCCGGATGGGCCAATGTTCCGGCCCTGAATCTGCTTCTTGGTGCACCGCTGAAAGTCTCGGTGGCCACCAGCATACTCATTATCGCAATCAACGGGTCGGCGGCATCCTGGGTGTATCTGAATCAGGGGGCTGTGCTTCCCGTCATCGCCGTACCTTCGGTAGTCGGGATGATGCTGGGAACCCGAATCGGTGCCCGGCTGCTGACCCGGACCAAACCGACGGCGATCCGTTGGATCGTCATTGGATTCCTGATACTGGCTGGATTGCGATCCGTACTGGCGGGTCTGGGGGTGATGGGTTGAAAACAGTTGAAAAACGTGCGGCCAACTGGTTCAGATGGATGGGCTGGGCGGGACTGATTGTCTCCCTGATTGTTTTCATGCTCTATGTGACAGGTGTTGTTCCTTCCGGGGTTTCTCCGGCGGAATCGGCCGCACACTGGAGCGAGTCTTCCGAAACCTATCGAGCCGAAACCGGTCTTGTCTTCAAATCCGGCTGGTTTTTGAATATCCGCAACAGTTATTTCCTGAGTTCCGCGGCATTGGCCATTCTGGCCAGTACGGCTCTGCCGACACTGTTAGTCCTTTCGGTTTCCTGGTTCCGTCGCCGGGATTATCTATATGGAACCATGGCGATACTGATTTCCTGTGTTCTGCTGATTGCCATTCTGGGGTAATACCGTGAATTATTCCGGACCAAATATCAAGGTGTTTCGCGAGACTGTCCAGAGTCTGTTGGGCGGCCCCTGGCCGGATTCGCCGGCTCTGGAAGCTGAAATTCTGGAGACACTGGACCAGGGCGATTATTTCGCCGAGCGCATCGGCTATCAGGTTGAACCCGGCGAAAGGGTGGAAGCCTGGCTGCTCATCCCGAAGGCCGGCAATCAGAACGTCGGACACCAGACTCCGGCCGTCGCCGTCTGGCATCAGCATAACGTTGAATATCATCTCGGAAAAAGCGAGAGTGCCGGTTTTGCCGGTAACCCGATGCAGCATACCGGACCGCTATTGGCCCGGGAAGGGTATATCGTCATCTGCCCCGACGCCCTGTGTTTCGAAGACCGGCGCCACGATAACCTCGAGGGCGCCTCTTACGAGAGACATATGGCCATGCATTATCTGACAGCCGGGAAATCCCTGGCCTGGAAGAACATCCTCGACTGCCGCAGAGCCGTGGACTATCTCTGCTCCCGGCTTGAGGTCGATACCTCACGGATCGGATGTTACGGCCACTCCCTGGGATCCACCTTCACCTGGCTCACCGGTCCCTGGGATGAACGCCTGAAATGTATGGTGGGCAACTGCTGCATGCCCAGCCAGGCGGCCATGGACGGCACGGCGATTAATCATTCATTTTCCAATTACATCCCCGGATTGGGACAAATCGGGGACATTCCTGAATACGTATCTCTCATTGCTCCCAGGCGCCTCCATCTCAACTTCGGGGCGGCCGATCCACTCAACCCCATCGATTACATCGAAGAGGAACTTCCCCGAATTGCTGCTGCCTATACGTCGGCTGGTGCCGGCGAAGCATTCAGCTGGTATATCGACCGGGAGGCCGGTCATGAGCTGTCTGAAGGAATGAAAACACGGATGCTCGAAGTCTTCAGAATGCATCTGCAGGCGCTGAAGCAGCGCTGAGGTAGTGCTGAAATTGGCGTTTATCAAGTCAGTGCCAGAATCCCTTTCCAGACATCTTCATCCACGGGCAGTCCTGTTTCCAGGCTCTTCCGGCGGTTTTCAAGAGTTTTCCGGCCGGGATAACGGATGGCGGCAGCCCTCTCGTTCTCACCATTGTTGACATCGAGGCTTTCAATCACCCGGTCCGCCAGTCCCGGATATGCGGGGGGAGCAAAAGCGATGAACACCTGGGATATCCCTGTATCACTAATGGGATTCGGAACGATATCGCATGTTGCTTTGCCTCCGGACAACAAGGCGGCCATGAGATCCAGCAGGATGGCCAGGCCCGATCCCTTCCAGAACCCGATGGGCAGGGGGCGAATGGATTTTACGATAAGATCCGGATCGTCTGTGAGATTGCCGTCCTCGTCATAGCCGCCGGGTACAGGCAGTTTCCGGCCCTCTATGCTGTATCGGGAGAGGGCACCATAGGAGAACTGGGACATCGCCATGTCCAGAACCACGTGACCGGCTTCCCGGGGTACGGCGATTATCAGGGGGTTGTTACCAATCAATGGCTTGGTCGACCCCCAGGGAGGCAGGTTGGGCATGGTATTGGTCCAGCATATGCCGATCTTCCCGGCATCCGCCGCCTGCCATCCGAAGTTGCCGCCCCGCATCCAATGATTGGTATTCGACAGACCCACGCATCCGATACCGTGCATATCCGAAAGTTCCAGAGCCCGTTCCATAGAGCTGCGGGCGTTGAGATTTCCCGGGCCCTGTCTGCCGTCCCATCGCTCCAGGGCCCCTCCGTTCCAGATCAGCTCAGGTTCGGCAGCCGGATCGACGAGTCCCTGTTCCATTGCCGCAAGGTAGCTCGGGAACCGATCCAGGCCGTGGGACAGAACGCCATCCCGATTGGCATCCGCAAAAAGTCCTGCGGACATCGCAGCCCGGTTCGTGGTAAAACCCCGGTCCACCAGAATATCACTGAGGGTGCGGGTGACTGTTTCATATGGGATATAAATCATAAGTTCGATTATAATGTTAAATATGAAGTATCGCAGATTTTCGCATAAAAACATCAGGGTTTCGGTTATCGGTCTCGGCACATGGCAGTTCGGAGGCGAATGGGGACAGGACTACACACAAGGCGGAGTCGACAGCATTGTCGAGAGCTGCCGGGATACCGGAATCAATCTCATTGATACCGCCGAATGCTATGGCGACGGCGTTTCCGAGTGTCTGGTGGGCAAGGCTATCGCCCGGGACCGGGGAAAGTGGTTCCTGGCCACCAAATTCGGTCATCGCTACAACGGGTTCTTCCAGCGCGACCAACTCTGGAGCGCCGATGATGTTCGTAAACAGCTCGAACGATCCTTGAAAAACCTGCAAACCGACTATATCGACCTTTACCAGTTTCATTCCGGTGACGATGAGGCTTTCGACAACGACGAGCTCTGGGCCATGCTTTCCAGGCAGGTGGAAGCCGGGAAAATTCGGCAGATCGGGGTTTCTCTTACATCCCGTGCTGAAGTTCGCGATTTCCAGGCCGCACGAGTCGCCGGGGTTGGTGCCGAGGCTGTCCAGGTGGTGTACAGCCGAATGGATGTCGGTGCTGAAGAAATTGTATTTCCAGCATGCCTCAAGGACAATCTGGCTGTTCTGGCCCGGGTGCCTCTGGCCTCAGGCTTCCTGACGGGGAAATACGCTCCCGGTGTCACTTTCCCCGAAGGCGATTATCGCGGGAGTCTCGGACGGGAGAAGCTGGATGCCATGGCCGAAGAGGCGGTACGGATCAAGGAAACAGAGGTGCCGCCCGGAACCCCTATGGCGGCCTGGGCTCTGGCCTGGTGCCTGAAAAACGAAGCGGTGACCTGTGTGATACCCGGAGCCAGGAATGCCGATCAGTTGAGGGCCAATGCCGCGGCAGCCGAGATGGCGGAGGATTCACATCACCTGGCAATACAGGTCGATTGAAGTCGATTGAAGTCGATTGAGGCTGATAGGCGCTGAAACTAGAAGCCGCCGAACTCGAAGGTGAGGTTGACGATCCAGGAGGAGAGTCGGCTTGAATCCACCGGTGATGAGACAGGGATGCGCCAGCCCCCTCCCACTCCGATACGGAACCAGTTATTGATAGGGAACAGGGCATCCGCCGACGGGACGAAGACCCAGATATTTCCTTCGAAGGCCTGCTCGATGGGGGCGCCTGTGAGGCGGTAGACCGCCCCGTATCCGCTGAGCAGGGAGATGCGGGGCATCACCTTCTCCCCGAAGGGAAGAAGGTATCCGAGGTACAGCCCGCCGTAGTACAGGTTCAGATCGCCGATGTCATGGGTGTGAGTTGATCTTGGACTGGCGATGCCGAATGCGCCGACGGCGAAGTCCCCGAAAGTGAGGGCACCGATACCACCCCACATGGTGCAGAACTTCCCATCGAGAACAGTGATGTGGGTGAGGGTGCTTCCGTAACCGCTGACTATAGAATCCGCCGATGCTGCAGTTGCAATAAGCAGAAGCAGAATAAGAATTGATAAGAACCTTTTCATAACTCCTTTAGTATATGGAGCAGTCAGACCGAATGATAGGCAGGGCATCCCGGTTCTTGCATATCATTTTCCCCCTCAACCTCAGCTCCAAATTCTCAATCCAGGTATATTGGAGAGGCGTTGATCATCATTATTCTATCCTTGGAACATACTTTATTTACTTTTCAAGAATATCTTATCAGTCATAAACAGGAGAAACATAATATGAAAAAGACAACGATAAATTATATTATCGACATCATCATCGGACTTGGTTTCCTCGTATCAGTTATTACGGGAGTAATTCTTTTATTTAATACTTCCGGAGGTTATCAGGGAGGTCGCAACCCTCAATATTATATCCATGCAACATGGATTGATATCCATACATGGAGTTCCATAATCATGAGCGTTGGGGTTGCGGTACATCTGATACTCCACTGGAACTGGATGGTCTGCATGACCCGTAAACTGCTTTCACAAAAAAAGAGAAGCGCTCCCGGTATTCAAGGTATTAAGCGGCCTGTGAAGTCATAGGAGAGTAAGAGAAGTGGCCAAGCTCCTATGATTGGCCATTTACCAGCCGATGAAGGGCGCTGCGACAGCGAGTAAGAGCCGGAAATCAATCCTCCAAAGCCGCCAAACGTTCGGAGAGTGCCGGATGGGAATAATGCCAGAAGCTGTACGCCGGGTGGGGTGTCAGGTTGCTCAGGTTGTCCTTGCCGAGGTTGAGCAGAGCTCCTCTCATGGACTGGCTGCCCTTTGTCTGTTCCACGGCGAAGCGATCGGCCTGATACTCGTGTTTTCTCGACCAGATGTTCGAAAGAGGGGAGAACAGGGAGCTTAAGGGACCGGAGAAAAAGATGAGCCAGAACAACAGTGCATGAAGTGACGGCTCTGCGAAACCAAAGGCAAGATACAGGGGCTCCCAGTTCAATACAGTGCCGACCAGGGCGAATAAAGCCAGGCTGGTGATGAATGATACCAGAAGCCGCTTGCGGATATGGCCGAATTTCCAATGACCGATTTCATGGGCCAGAACGGCTTCGAGTTCGTCTTCTTTCAGGGACTCGATCAGGGTGTCGTAGATGACGATGCGTCGGAAACGACCGAGGCCGGTGAAATAGGCATTGGAATGACGGCTTCGGCGGCTGCCGTCCATTACGAAGATTCCCCTGTTGGAGAAATTGCAGCGTTCCGCCAGAGCTGAAAGCCGGTCTTTGAGAGAGCCGTCGGGGAGGGGTTCGAACTTGTTGAAAATCGGGGCGATGACAAGCGGATAGAGCACCACCATCAGCAGTTGAAAAGCCATCCAGAATCCCCAGGCGGCGAACCACCACCATCGGCCGGTCCAGGCCAGGGTGCCATAGAGTCCGCCGAGAAGAATCATGAGAATCACTATACCGATGGGCAGCTGCTTGGCCATGTCGCCGAAATAAGTCCGGAGAGTCGTGGAATTGAATCCGAACTCTTCCTCGATGACGAATCGGGAGTACAGGGAAGATGGAAGGCCGGCCAGGCTCAAGGCGATGGAGGCGAAGGACAGGAACAGCAGACCATGCCAGTAGATTGGCAGATTCCAGGCCGCGATAAACGAGTCCAGGGCTCCGGCGGCACCGGTGAACAGAACGATGAGTATCAGGGCCCTTCCCTCCAGAGAATTGAACAATCCGAAACGTCCTTTGCGGAGGGTGTATTTCACGCTGCGTTTGTAGGTTTTGTCGTCCACGGCGCCGATAAATGCCTCGGGAATCCGATCCCGATTCTTGATTGACGAATTGATGTTGAGGATGTCGAGAAACCAGTCCAGCAGGAAATCCAGGAGGAACAGGCCGAGGTATATGGCGATGATGAGATTGGGAGTCATGCTGCGCAGGATGGTGGAAAATCTTCGGGAAGTAAAGAGTCGCCGGTATATGATATACGCATATCGTAAACTTCCAGAAAGGAGTGTCTTTATGAAGCGTTTTTTTCCCGGGGTATTCATTGTGTTGGTTTTCGCTGCCGGGTGTGTGAGCGACCCATTTTACAAGGCTATAGCTGATGGTGATCTCGGAAAAGTTCGTTCTACAGTGGAGGCCGATCCGGGAAAGGTAGTTGAGCTTCTCGGTAATAGTGGCTATCCGCTCATCATAGCTGTGAGTTATTACGATCCCGATGTGGTCCGCTATCTACTATCCCAAGGCGCCGACCCGAATTACCGATATGAAAGAAACGGCATGACCCCACTCATGAGGGTGTGGCCGGCCGAGGTGATGTGGATGCATGAGATATTTCAGGAGCGGTTTCCCGAAGATCGTGAAGTTCCGTCGGAGGAGTACCTGTCGATACTCCTTGAGGTGGCGAGTCTCGTCGGTGAGAGGCTGAAGGAGGTTCGGGCGGCGGGGATGGAAGGAGGAGATAACATGGCGCTTATTCTCCTCGACGCGGGTGCCGATATCAACACCCTCGATGCTCAAGGACATAACGCTCTCTGGCATGTCATGCAATATTACGGCCCTGTTACATGCCGGCTGCTCCTCGAAGAGGGTACAGAGGACCTGGAGCAGTGCCTGAAAAAGATTAAATCAGACATGGACAAAATAACAAATGATACCCTACGCCGGGAAGACTTCACAATCAACGAGACATTTTGGTACGATTACGGCCATTACAGCCAGATATACATCATCCGATTCCTCGCCTTTTCCCGACAGCTTACCCATTTGCAGATTACTCAAGAGCTCGCAAGGCGTGAATAGATGTAATTGATGTTGTTACCATCGTAATGACATCCACAGGATATTCACTTGTGCAGATGCCGCATCCGGTACAGGTTTCCACCGATGCAAGTTGGGGATAGGCCTTGTTGTAGAAGTCCACACCGAACATGGGGAGTTCCAGACTCCCGGTATCCCTTCATGCTCTAACCGAGAATGAA
>JAUVIY010000171.1 GCA_030592625.1 Spirochaeta sp.
AAAATGGCGACCCGGGCCGAAATGGAACGGGACCGCGATACCCTCGCCGCCAAGGTGGACCGATGGGGAGAACGGGCCGTACTGGCCGTCGAACGCAAACGTGACGACCTGGCCAAGGAAGCGCTGCTTGAAAAGAAGCAATGTGTGAATCAGCTTGAGTTTGCCGAGAAAGACCTGGATCATTACAAACATCTCATCACTGAGTGCAAGGGCAATATCGCCCAGCTCGAGCAGAAACTGGAAGAGGTGACCCTTAAACACAAAATGCTCGTTCAACGCAGTATTCATGCCGTCGAGAAAAAACGCGCCCGGAGCATGGTGTCCAATGCCACCGGCGCCCAGGCGGTGATGCGCTTCGGGGAACTGGAAAATCGCATTGAACGGATGGAAGCCGATGCGGATCTGGCCGGTAAAATCGTGGAAAACGATCTCGAACGGGAATTCAGCAGGCTGGAAACCGATAACGTCATCGAGGAAGAACTGGTTGAACTCAAGAAGAGCATGACCAAAACGGCGAGCAAGGGAGCAGCCGGTAAGAATACGGCCGAGAAGACCGATGCTTAAGCTTCTGGGAGTTCTTGTATTCATTTTCGTACCATTGCTTATCACGGCACTAGTCGTGGGACGTAAACTGGAAGAGAATGAAGAGAGAGTAGATAGAGACCGGGCGATCAAGGGAGGAATGAATGCCCTGAAGCGCCGGGTATTGAACCTGGAGAAGCTTCGTTCGGCTCGCAGGGAGAGGAGAGGATGGTAATGGCTGGGTATTACTCGGGAAGAAGAAAATTGCACAGGTCCCGGAATGGAGAGATTCTGGGGGTTTGCAAAGGCATCGCCGAATGGCGTGACCTTCCCGTAGACGCCGTCCGGTTGGTATTCATACTGCTGGTACTGTTCGGGGGCATGTCAATCTGGATCTACTTCATTCTGGCTTTAATCCTTCCCGTTGAACCCGAGTACAGGGAAGAAAGCCGCCGGCAGAGAAGGCCCCGTTCTTCGTCACACGAAGATGTCGATGCCGACTTCGAAAATCTGAAAGAGCGGGTGAAGAAGATGGAGGATGAAGAGTTCGATAAGGAAAAGGACTGGGAAAACAGATTCACCAAGGGGTCCTGAGTTCAACGGCTCACAGGAATCGGCTCAATCAAACCGGTTCTTTTTGTATATGGACGTGACTGTTCCTACTTTCGGTTTTTCCCGAATGAGTTCACCATTATAGTCCACCTCTCCCAGAGCCGTACTGTAACCCATCGGGATTCTTCTTCCCCCGATTCCTTACGGCCTCTGATATCAATTCGGGCCGTCAGATTTCCACAGCTGAGATCTCTGAGCTCCAGGAGTATCTGTTCCGATGCGGAGAGGTTGACGGTTCCATGAAAGACACCTCCTGAGGCTACGGTCATGATTGATGCAAGCCGGCCCCTGACTGGAGCGAATCGCCATTGAGGACGGGCATCAATCGAAAGGAGTACCGGCTGCCCGGGACGACATCCGGAGATGCGGTGCTGAGGAATCTCGATATGAGCCCGCATTCCACTTTCAGGTATCAAATAACCCAACAGACGACCGGATTCCACTCGCCTGCCGGGACCAAAAGACGGAGCAAGCCCGACTGCAGCACCGGATAACACCGTTTCGGCACTATAGAAATGTCCTGAAACAGGAGCCATGATGCGACATTCATCCAGTCTTGATTCCCAGAGCATCTTTTCAACACGGAGGGATTCTACCTTCAGTTTGTCGAGAAAAAGTACCTGTTCAAGATCTGATTCCTCACGGTCCGCCCCGGCAATAAAGGTATGATAGAGATATTCGGTATGCAGCAATTCGTTCCGGGTAAGGGATGAATTTTCCAGAAGCCTCCGGTCCGCATCCATGAGCCTGAGGAGCTCTCCCTCTTCAATCTCACGATGATCTGAGAAGAGAATCAGACTCTGTTCCAGGAAAGATATTTCGTTTTCGAGAATTTTCTGTTCCTGGCCGATTCTTTTGAGATTCCAGCGGGGCCATTGGTCATCCAGGACAATCAGCAGCTCACCCCTGGACACTTTCATCCCGTCTTCCAGATTACCGTAGCTGATCGATCCGTCACTTCGTGCATACAGAGGAACCCAGCCATCCGGCTCGAGATACCCGGTACATTCGACGAATCCGGGGTTCATCAAGGCAAGGGTGACCGCCGAACCTGTCAGCAGGACAATCACGGCGATGACACTCCGCAACCACTTCCGGTTTTTTCGATGCGAGCGCTTAAGCATCAGTCTCTCCAATTTCGTCTTCCCGAATACGCCCGCCGACAAGCGAAAGTCTCCGATGAACCGGCAGAGGCAATGCAGCGCCGTGAGATATGAGAAGAACAGTTCTCCCTTCACAAGCTTTCGCAAGTGAATGCCGTACCCGTTCATTACAGGCAGCATCCAACGCGTTGACAGGTTCATCAAGAAGTATGAGTGAGGGCGGCCGGACCATAAGTCTGGCAATGGCCAGCCGCTGCCGCTGCCCTCCCGATAAACCGGAATCCTCCCCGATCAACCGGGCATTCAGTCCCCCGGGAATCCTGGAAACAATGTCATCCGCCGCTGCCGCTTCCAGCGCTGCCCAGAGACAGCGGTCAGAAGGCGCCGCGCCGTACAGGCAAAGATTATCCCGTACTGTACCATCGAAGAAGGACGGATACTGCAATACAGCCCCGATGAGCTCTCTGCGTCTTGAAGCAGCACACTCGGTCAGTGACATTCCGGAGAATGTCATCCTGCCGTTCAAAGGGGAGTAAAATCCGAGAAGGATTGAGAATAAAGTACTTTTTCCGGCTCCGCTTCCACCGGTAATAAGAACTTTTTCTCCCTTCATCACATTCAGGTTCAGGCCCTGAAGTATCCTCCCGGAACCGGGATAGGCGAATGTCAGTCCCGTGATGTTCAGGCCCCCCTGCCCGGAAGACAGTGGATTCAGTGATGCCGAAGGCGGACCCTCGTCAGTTTCCTGCAGGAAAAGTGTCCGGTGCCTGTCTACAGCATTCCCCGTCCGGGCCAGGGATCTGATACCTCCCAGGAATTCGCCCATGGCGGCCATACTCCGGGACGACAGGATGGAGAAGGCGATATAGGATCCGAAAGTCAAACGACCCTCGATGACAAGAAATACGGCCAGAACAAGGATGAGGGCTCCGCCGATACGGGTTGTACATGCAGCAGCGGCCTCCCAACGAGCACCAAGAATACGTCGTTGTTCTTCCAGCAAACCCAGTTTATTCATTACCGATCTGAGATATCGTGCGTATCCGTCCCCTCCCCTGCCGGATTTCAGGGTTGAAATGCCTCGAGCTCCCCTGAACAGATCCGTTGTCAGTCGTCTGCGGACACCCCAGATTTTTCTCTCATACTGAAGGTCGCGCTTAAGAAAGCCGAAACCGGCAATCATAGCCGGAACTGTGGCCGTTATTCGGCAGAGAGCGAGAACGGGCTGCAGTACAAACATCGGGGGCAGCAATACCAGCAGTATCAGGGCAGGTCCGACAATCTCACGGAGAAAGACCGATCTCATATCTCCAAGCAATCCCGCATCATCGTAATGGCGTATAACCGCCCCCGGACCCTGGGCATCAAACCAGCTGATCCTCAGCCGCCAGAGACGGTCAACCAGTCGGATTCTCCGCCTGTGCCTGTTCTCCCGGCTTCTGCAGGCCAGCTGCCGATCAGCCTGTAAACGGGAGAACACGCCGGCTAATTCCACAAGGACAAGCAGAATCAGTATCGGACCAATCAGCTCCCGACTTCGATCGGGAATCACCCTGTCGAAGAACACCCTGTGGAGAAATGCCGGAATCAACGATGAAAGAGCCGCAGTAAACAGAAGAACAATGGTGAAGATATCGGACTCTCCGTACTCCTTTGAAAGATAGGGCGTGAGCCCCCGGAACAATTTCATGCATAAAATGACTGGCTGTATCGACTGCCGGCTTCAGCGGAAGAAAAAAAACAACAGGAAAAAAGCCCGGGAAACCGATAGGATGAATGTGTCATGATTATTCGTCGGTTTTTACCACTGTATTTTCTCCTGATTCTCGGTACGTTACCGCTGGCCGCCCTTCCCGTATCCGTCGGACAGGTGGAAATCGGTCTGGAAAGCTTCGATGGGTATCAGGAAGGGCAAGCGTTCCTCAGCATCGATGAATCCGGAACATCATTGGAAATTCTCATATCATACAAAGGTTTCGGACTGGACACAGTCACATGGACTTTCTCCGCCGCAGACCTCTTCGCTTTTCGTGAAGCCTCGGCCAATGCCGCCTGGTGGCGTTCCCGTCTGCTGGAGATGAGCGTCGGTCAGACCGTCATCCGGGATGCAGCCGTCACCGCTCCAACCCTCGTCTATGCCCATCGCAGCAGTTCCTATCCTTTCGACTCGGCTGAGCACGTATTGCGATTCGTCCGGCAGGGCCGTGATTATGCACTGCTGCTCACCGAAAGTTCCCAGGGAGCCGATACACGACGTTCCGGAGACAAGACGCTTCCTGTTTTCACCGTTCATTTTGCGGGCCGTGAACTACCCGATCTGAGAGATATGATTTCCGAAGAGAACACGAACACGGTCCTGGCGGTATATGCCGCCGAAAAAGCCGCAATAGAAGCCATACTGAACAGCGGTCCCGCCAGCTGAGGAAACCGCTGGAAGTAAATCGACTAAAGGGGCGGCGGTATATATACACAGCGGAAGCTGTTCAGTTTCCGTTCCGGTCCTCCCAGAGACCGCCGGCAAACCGGGGCCGTCTCTTGTCTTCATCGGCCATGTCCAAACCAAGGGTACCGCCGGGGTTCATGATGTTGTTGGGATCAAAATAATCCTTGATCGCCCTGAAGAGGTCCAGCCGCTCTTTGCCGATAGAATCTTCCACCCACATGGCAGTCATCTTGCCCACCCCGTGATGATGGCTCATAGAGGCGCCGGCAGCCTGGATGTTATCGAAGATACCGAACTGGTACTCGAGGTACTCCTCCTTGTCCCGAAACTTCCCGATGAAGATAAAATAGAGGTTGGCTCCCTGGGGATAGGCGTGTGAGAGGTGGGTCATGCAGATGGTGTCCGGCCGGGACTTGGCGAATCTCCGCACTTCCTCATGGACCTTGCCCATGGTATCCCAGGTGACACCGCACTCCATGGTATCGATAACAATACCGTAATCCTGGAGGGATTCCCGCAGATATGGATCTGTGAACCGGCCGTGCTCCCAGCTCGTTACGGGATAGCCGGTGAGATAGAGGCCTCCGTGCTTCCGGCAGATCTTTTTCACCCGGCGTGCCAGGTTGCGGGAGAATCCCCGCTCTCCCTCGGACCAGCCCAGGAAGAGACAGCGTTCCATCGGCCTGTAACCCAGGGCATTCATCACGGTTTCGAGAGCGGTTCCTTCCACCTTGTACATCTTGAGCATCACATCGGTCTCTTCCGGATCCGACAATCGGAAGACCGAAGGATGACCGGCTTCATCCTGCAAAATCTCCCTGGCGGCGCTCCGGGCATCCTCCCAGTTGCGGAAGATGAAACTGAACTTCCTGCGATTCTCCTTCGTCATTCGGAACACCTTCAATTTCACATGGGCGAGCACCCCGAAGGCCCCCTCGGAGCCCATCATGATTTCGTCTATCTCCGGACCGACGGCGTGGGCCGGAAGCCCATAGCCCGAAATGGGACCCCGGGGCGTGATATATTCCTGCCCCATCACCATGTCCCGGATGTTTCCGTAGTAGGTGGAGTTCTGCCCGGCCCCGCGGGTCACCACCCAACCGCCTACCGAGGAGTATTCGAAGGACTGGGGAAAGTGGCCGCAGGTGTAGGCACGCTTCGCCCCGAAGAGCTCCGGCGCGTTGTTGAGAATCCGTTCCAGCTTCGGGCCGGACATGCCGGCCTGGACGGTGATGGTCTGGTCGATTTCGTTGAATTCGATCACCTTGTCAAACCGCCTCCTCATGTCCAGCGATATCCCGCCCCTGTACGGCTCCA
>JAUVIY010000101.1 GCA_030592625.1 Spirochaeta sp.
ATCCAACTCACGTTTTTCCAGAATCCGGCCCATGGGATCCTCGGAAAGCTCCAGAGATTCGATCCCTTCACAGACTCGTTCAAGTTTCGCATCATCGAACTTCAGGCGCTTCATCATGGGGGAGGTCAGCCCTTCTGATGCTGAGCGGTCCAGATCGATTCTGTTGGCGGCGAATATTTCCCCGGAATGATGATTCAATGCCTGACGGACGGCTTTTAAAGCTGAGGTACGGGATTCGGCGCTTCGAGACAATATGAGGCGGCTGGCATCCCGGGCCTCCCGGGCCCGATCAATGATATTCATGACGCCTATGATACTCAGGTGGTCCGGGGCTGGACAAGGTGACGTTTCAGTTCATCGAAACCTTTTTTGAATTCTCTTGATGAAGGTCTGAAACGGAAACCGGCTACGACACCCAGTCCGCTGTTGATAATTTCATACATGGTGGCATTGAAAAGTCTGGCATAGACATTCCGGGCCACCGAACCTTCATCATTTCTGAATAGCAGACTATAGAGGCCGAATGTGTTTACCAGATGATCAAGTTGTCGGCTCATGGCGGGATACAATTTCTTTACCAGAGCGAAATATCGTTCCTGGTATGCGGCATCCTTGCCGATGAGTCTGACAATCTGTCTGTGCCGGTCCCGTACCGACTGGCCGTTTTCATCTCTGCGGGGAAGGAAGGTGAATATCACCTGTTGTGCCGCTTTACTCGAGAACAGTTTGACCAGTGTGAAGCGGAACATCAGCAGACCGGCCATTTTCAGAAGAGGTGAGTTCGACGGCAGACAGGACAGACTTTTCAGCAATGGGGCGATTTCCCGATCCACCGCTTTAAGAGAAACCGGACCTGCCGGCGAAGCGAAGGTTCTGTCTTTGGATTCAAGATTACCAATATACAGACTGACAACTTCCCCGGCCTGAAGAACCTGTCTGCGAAGAGGTGAGCTGCCGGTTAATACCAACCAGTTTCGAAGTTCCTTCTTTAATTCATCCGGAAGTGTCTCAGCTCCGAGGAATTTTTCCAGATCTGCGATTAAAATATCGGGATTTTCATTCCCTGCGGTTTTTCTCAGGAAATAGGCGACAAGAGCCGCAGAACGGAATCCTGATTTTCCCTGAGAGGGGAATGGGGGCATGGCGGCATCCGCCAGACCATCCAGAGTATCAACCAGTGAACGGTGAAGGTTCACCAATATCGGCGGATCGGCTTTGTTGAGATCAAGGGCAGGATCCGGCGGCACGAATGCGACGGGAATGAGTTCCGGTGGTTCGATCCGGTCTGATTTATTGACGTTTCGGTTGTAGTTTCCGATCAGATCGTCGGGATCGAAATCTTCTTCCGGTCTGGGCACATATTTATTGTGCCAGAGATATACGGGGCGTTTGCCCCAGCTCTTCCTGATGTTCTTCAGCAGGGTTCCAGCGGCAACGTGAGCCGTCGGTTCCGGATTTGTAACCAGGAGCAGGGCATCGGTCAGCGGTAGATATGGGAAATAAATATCGACTTCTGCACCGGCGGGCATATCAACAATGACGAGTCCGTATCGTTTATCCAGCCATGAGCGATGGTCATTCAGGAGATCCATCACCAGCCCTGCCGCCTGGTCTGCGGATTTCTTGGCTTGAGGGAACAGCACTTCAAAACGAGGGGCCACGATGAATGCCTGAGATTCAGGATCATCCAGTCCATCGGGCAGTGCCCGTTCCGGTAGAGGATGATCCAGCATGGCCATGACATTGGATAGCGGGTCCGCATCCACCAGCGCCGTTCGGACACCTTCCCGGGCGGCGGAAAGAGCGATGTTAACCGAGGTGAGGGTTTTACCAACCCCGCCTTTTCCTGATGCGACGGCGAGTATGCGTGAACGGCTCATATATCGTCCAGGCTGATAATACCATACCTCAAAGCGGCGATGGCGGCCTGAGTCCGGTCCGCCACTCCAATCCTGCTGAACAATGCGCTGGCATAGTTTCGAACAGTTCCCTCGGACAGATACAGTTCGGCTGCGATATCGGCATTGGACAATCCCCGGGCGATGAGGACGAGAATCTGTTTCTCCCTGGGACGAATATCGGGTGTGGAGGATTCGACGGGTCGGGGCATGGTTCCCGCTGCCATGGCCAGCATCTTCCCGGCCACGGATGGGTCTACGAAGGTTTGCCCAAGAAGAGTACCCTTTACCGCATCGATCAAATCGATTCTCGGTGTATCCTTTAACATGTAACCGGAAGCACCGGCACGGATGGCATCCATAACCCATTGGTCGTCATCGTAAGTGGTGAGTATCAGTACCTTGGTTTTCGGATATCGGGAGCGAAGCTGCCGGGTGGCTTGAATCCCGTTCATTACCGGCATTTTCAGATCCATCAGCACCTGATCCGGCACTCCGGTTGAATCGATTTTACGGAACAGATCTTCGCCGTCTTCCGCAGTGGCAATAATCTTAATTTCTTCATCGGCTTCAAGAATCGTTTTCAGGCCTTCACGGACAATGTCCTGATCGTCGCAGATAATAACCTTAATCAGATCCGGCATGATGTGCCTCCCAGGTGAATTGGATTACAGTACCCTTACCGATTCGGCTATTGACCGACAGTTCTCCGCCTGCAGCAGATGCCCGCTCCCACATACCTCTCAGTCCGTATCGCCCTTCTTTGGGGAAACTGCCGGTTTCAAATCCCCTTCCATTGTCACTGATCGTTAAACGAAGAGAATCGTTGTCTCCCTTCATCTCCAATTTGGCGCTGGATGTATGAGCATGGCGGACGATGTTTTCCAGGGCTTCCTGGGCTATACGATAAACCACTTCTTCCAGATGCTCGCTCCAGTCGGGATTTTCCTTCGGAAGTGCCGTATTAACGACAACGGTACCCCGTTCGCCGGCATCGTCAGCCAGTCTCTGCAGGGCCAGAGTGAGTCCGAGATCGTCAAGAGGACTGGCTCTCAGGGCTTTGAGAGATCGGCGTGTTTCACCCAGGCCGTTCCTGATCGTTGTTCTGGCTCTGTCGATCATGGACTTGAGCTGTGTGTTATCCTGATCGATTACCGTCTCCACGGCTTCCAGTTGTATTGCCAGGCCACTGAGGGTATGAGCCAACGTATCGTGCAGTTCTCTCGCTATTCTGTTCCGTTCCCGACTTGCGGCGAGCCGTTCGCTGGCCGATGCGAATTCTTCCAGCTTTTGATTCGCTTCTTCGAGAGCTTTACGTTCTTTCCGCTGCTGATCCCTGAGCTCTGTAATCATGAAGCCAACGGCTCCAAGGGCCAGTATCCGGATCAGTGATGCGTTGAAAGCGCTGTATATTGCGGGAGTGAAGCTTTCATTTACAAGAATAATGAGCAGCGGATCCAAAAAACCCAGGACGACAAAAAACAGAAACACAATGGGAAATCTGTACTGCCATGCGGTGATGATAAGCGGAAAAAGGAGCAGAATCGACACGGTCATCGTATCATCCGGTGTGTTGATCGGGCTTCCCGCCTCAAGCAGGGCCCGGTATTTTGTATTGATGATGGCAATGGGAATAACGCTGGCGGCGATGAGAACCGGTGGCAGGTAATAACCTTTCAACAAACGTTTTAATCCGGGAATCATCAGGTAAATGAAAATCATCCCGTAAGTGATGGAGAAAAGTATCATTGCCCTTCTGCCGATGGGATCGCTGTCTCCCAGGGGGCCGGGGAAAATCCGCATCAGGAAGAATACCAGAGCGACGCCTCCGGAGAAGTACCGGTATATTCTGATGTGTCCGCTGTCTGTCTGAATAGTTGAAAATTTCATCTTACGAACTGATAATAACACGGCATCCCTCTTCTCCGCCTGCAGGAGATCAGGATTTTGTGACGATTGTCATGTTCGATTGTGACGACTGACCCGTACCTCATGTTCCGGGCCCCCATTATACTCAAAATCAGCGGGAGGCTCGGTACGGAGGGGCCACGGGATTTCTATTCCGTGCCGTATCGCAGGCCTCCCGGTTTTTTTGTCCTGCATCACTTCGTATGACAAATCTCCTGTAAACTGATGATTTAATACAGGTTCTTTTCTGACGTTTGTTCACTGTCGAATGGTTGGTTATCGAACTAGCCTGATATTGTGGATACTCAATCACGCGATCGATTGATCGTACTACTTGTAATCTCCGTTATTCTTATCCTGTTCGTTATCCTGTGGGTACGCTACAAATTCACTCCTGATCCGGAACCGGAACATCGTCCCATACCTGTATCGACTGTTCAGCCTGTCATTTCAGACCTTCGTGAGGAACTTGTCCTCTCTGCCGTTCTGGAAGCGGAACGGACAATCATCATTGTGCCCAAAGTCGCCGGAACCATATTGGAAATCCTGGCGGAGGAAGGTTCAGTAGTTACCGAAGGTGAAATACTGGCCCATATCGATCCTGAACCTTATCTGCTGGAACTCCAGGCGGCGGAATCGGCCTGGTTGCTGGCCGACAGCAGCCTGTCCAGGATTAACCGTATTCATGAAAGTTCCGGTGCCAGTCGTCAGCAGCTCGATGAAGCCCAGGCTGCCAGGGATGCTGCGTATTCAACATATGAGCTGGCGAGAATGAGATTCAACTATTCGGATATCCGTTCACCCGTATCCGGTCTGGTGCTGAGGCGATTTTCGGATTCGGGTAACCTGGCATCACCGGATCAACCCTTGTTTATAGTCGGAGATGACACTGATCCGCAGGTGAAAGTCCGGATTCCGGAGAAGTATTGGCACAGCTTTACAGAACCCGGGTCTATCAAAGTGCTTGTGTCCTTTCCCGCCGGCGGGGATGAGACCATTCTGGAATCTGAGTTACTCAGAGTCAGTCCGAGTATCTCCCCGGAAGGGAAAACGTTTGAGGTGACCTGTTCAGTCCCGACTGATGGTAAGTCCTGGCCGATCGGTGCTCGTATGAGAGTGGAAATTATCTTGAGTGAAAAAAAGAATTCCTGGTCTCTACCCTTGCGTTCACAGTCAAGTGACGGTGGTATCTGGATTGTTGATTCCGACAGCTTCACAGTGAGCCGTCTGGATGACCCGGGAATTTTCCGGGACAACGAGAGATTCGCCGTACCCGCCGAGTGGGCCGGGGGTATCTTTGTTCTCGACGGGCATCATCTTCTTCAGGAAGGACAGATTGTCACACCCTTTGACGGCGGCGCCTGATATGAAGCCGAGTTCCTGGGCGTTACGACATCCCATACCTGTGCTGGTGATTACCGCCGGTGCGGTACTCTTCGGCATAATCGCTCTCATCTTCCTCAACAGGGAATTCGTTCCTCCCCTGATGATGCCCACCTATTCCGTGGTGACTCTCTGGCCCGGAGTCGGGGCCGAGGATGTGGAGAGGGACATCACAACTGTTCTTGAAGATCATTTTGCTTCATTGCCGGGGATAACGGATCTCAGTTCGGAAAGTCGCGAAGGGGTCAGTATCATCATATTGAAATTCACGGAAGATACAGATGTGAATGAAATTCTGCAGGAAGTGAGAACAAGGGTGGACAGGGCTTCATCTGAGCTCCCTGATAACCTCAGAGGTGCGCCGATGGTTTCCACATGGGGATCTTCTGATCTTCCGGTCATCAGTTTTGCCGTATTCGGCCCATGGGATTCCGATCGGGTTTCGCGTTTTGTGGAGGATACGGTTATACCCGAAATATACAAGGTTAAAGGAGTCGCCGGTGCCAAGTCCCTTGGTGACAGAAGGCTTGAACTGCAGGTACGACTGGATGTCGATGCCATGACTGCCGTCAATGTGGCACCGTTGGATGTCATGGGAGCCCTCAGGAATCGGAATACGGCACTTCCTGCAGGGCTTGTGGATTGGAGCGGCGGGGAATGGGCCTTCAGGGTGTCGGGGGAGTTTTCTGAGCTGAGGGATCTGGAAAATCTTGTTGTCGGTTATTCCGGATCGTCCCCGGTGAGACTGGTTGATATCAGCATGATTTCAGACGTTTATGAGGATACCGCTGAAAGAGTCCGCTCCGGTCTACAGGATCTGGTAGTCGTACAGGTAACCAAGAGAGAAACGGGTCATGCCATTCGGATGAGTCGTGAAATCCATGAGCGCCTGAACCGGCTGGAATCCGGCGGAAACGAAGGTTACCATTTTTTCATATTGCATGATGACAGCGAAACAATCCGTCTTTCCCTGGGAACCGTCGTTAATTCGGCTCTTACCGGAATCGCCATGGCCGTTGCAATCATATTTATGTTTCTGCGCAGCTGGAGATATACTCTGGTCGTCGCCGTATCCCTCCCCGTCAGTCTGGTTATCACATTTGCAGGAATGAAGCTGACGGGGCAGTCTCTTAACGTTCTCACTCTGGCAGGTATTACCGTCTCTCTGGGAATGGTGGTAGATGCTTCCATCGTCGTACTGGAAAATATACATCGCCGTCATGCATCCGGAGAAAATGCCGATACTGCAGCACTTGAAGGATCCGGTTCGGTGTCGGGAGCCGTTATCGCATCGACTACGACATCCGTCAGCGTATTCGCACCGATGATGTTTCTCAGCGGAATAATCGGGAGTGTACTGATAGACCTCTCACTGACTATCATGCTTTGCCTCGGAGCCTCTCTTTTTTCCGCCTTGTTTCTCATTCCACCTTTGGCCCGGAGGAGCTTAATGAGAAGCCGGTACCGTAAAGTGCGGCATGGAATGATGTCGAAACTGGAAAACAGTTATAAAGTCAGCCTGAAACGATCACTGGGTATGAGCGGCACGGTCATTTTCACCGCTGCCGCCGTACTGGCCATCAGTGTCCTGGCTGCGGATCTGATGGGTCTATCGTTCATTCCCGCCGCGGATTACGGTGAACTCTTCATTTCACTGGAGCTTCCTCCGGGTGCGACACTGGAAGATAGTACCGCTGCGGCGGACAGGGCGGAATCCGTCATACGATCCGAGGTTCCCGAACTCATGGAAGTCATTTTTTACGCAGGTATGGAGGACGAACTTTCAGGTGATGCCCGGAAGCGGGAATCGGTCTGGGGGCAGATACTCCTTGATCCTCCGAACCGCAGAAAGAGGGATTTCAAGGAGATTATCGAAGAATTGGATGATATGCTTCCATCCGCGCTTCCCGGAATCAACGTAACGGTTTTAAACGGCGGATTCGACCGTATGGTTTCGATGGGGGTTGATGGATCAGGTTATCGGATCGAGCTGTCCTCAGAATCCCGAGCCGATCTCCACAACGCAGCCGATCGGGTGGATTCCATTCTTTCAAATGATCCGGATATCCTCAGCACAACACGTGATATTACAGAGGACCGCAGGTTCGTGACGGCCCAACTGGACGGTGAAGCCCTCGGTCAACTGGGGGTGAGTGCCGCCGATGCAGCTCTGACGGCCAGAATAGCTTTCGAAGGTTTGGAAGTGGGAAATTACCGGCCGCCGAACGATGCGGATCGGACTATCAGGCTCATGTCGTCTCTGAAAGGTAAAGTTCCGGACTCCGAATCCCTCGGAAATCTGCCTGTCAGGGCCGCAAACAGTCGAATTATTACATTCGATACCTTTTCGTCGATTCGGGAGGAAACCGGTGTTTCCGGCATTCAGCGCCATGACCGTTCCCGAACGGTTACAGTTATCGGTTACGCCAGGAATGAGAATATTCGCGACATCAGCCGACGTCTCAAGTCCGCTCTTGAGGCACAGCCACTGGCAGAGGGGGTGGAGTGGCGGCTGAAAGGCGTCGGAGGACTGGTTGGGGATTCTCTGATTGAACTCGGGCTGATACTTGTGATTTCACTGTTTCTGGTTTATGCGGTTATGGCGATTCAATTCGAGCGTCTTGTGCAGCCTCTGATTATCATGGCATCCGTCCCATTCTGTTTCATCGGAGTTATCGGCGGTCTGGCTGTTTCAGGCTCGGATATTTCACTGATATCCTTTCTAGGAATCATCGCCCTTGCAGGGATTGTCGTGAATAACGCCATTGTTCAGGTTGACCGCATCAATCAGCTGCGGCGAGACGGTATGGAGCTTGATGATGCGGTGGTCAGCGGTTCGGTATCCCGGCTCCGTCCCATACTGATGACAACCCTGACCACATTCTTCGGTGTTTTGCCCTTATCTCTTGCCAGAGGTTCCGGTGCGAGAATCTATGCCCCGTTGGGACAGGCTATCGCCGGTGGTCTTGTCACATCCA
>JAUVIY010000204.1 GCA_030592625.1 Spirochaeta sp.
AGATTCTTATTATGAGGCAACTACCGTGGTTCGAGTAGATTTAGTATTGACGCAATGGGGAGTCGCGGGAAAAATGTCGTTTTTGCCGCAATCCCGGCATCGAACATCATTTTTCTCGCATATTTATGCAAAATGCCTTTTTTTCACCGGAAATAACCTGTAATCGCCGATAGATTTAAATTGGAGACAACTCAGTTAGGAAGTGCATCTATGAGCGCCAGGCCTGAAACCAAAGATCTGCTGAAAATCATCCGGGAACTGCATCATATCAACGAATATACCGTTCTGCTCGAACGAATACTTCATGAGGCCAGAATCTTCGTCAGAGCCGATGCGGGTACTTTGTATCTCCGGGACAAAGACAAGTTATATTTCAATTACATCGAAAACGACACCCTGTTTCAGGATGGAAAAAGCGAGGACAAATTCGCATATACCGACAAGAGCATTCCCCTGGACAAGACCAGTCTTGCGGGATTCGTGGCGGTAACCGGTCAGCCCCTCCTCATCGACGACGTATACGCCCTGCCAAAAAGTCTCGATTTCACATTCAACCCGGAATTCGACAAACAGACGAATTATCATACCCAGAGCCAACTGGTGATTCCACTGATCGGTAATAATCAGAAAACCCTGGGAGCCATTCAGCTGATCAACGCTCAATACGGCGGCAAGACCGTACCATTCTCCGCCATGGACAAGGTGCATATCTCTTTCCTGGCCGACCATGCTGTCCTCGCTCTCGAAAAGGCTTCCATGGCCCGTGAGATGGTGATGAGAATGGTGGCCATCGCGGAATTACGTGATCCTTACGAAACAGGAAACCATGCCAGAAGGGTCGGTGAATATGCCCTGGTCCTTTACGACCGCTTCGCGGAATCCCGGGGAGTGAGTCTGGCTGAAAGAAATCAGAAGAAAGAGGCTTTCTGGGCCGCGGCGATACTTCACGATGTGGGCAAGGCCGGTGTAGCCGGTGATATCCTGGCCAAGGATGGTCATTACAACGAAAAAGAGAAACTCCTGATGTACCAGCATACGGTTTACGGTGCTCGTCTGTTTCCGGATACCGAATCACTTTGGGACAGGATTGCCAGGGAAGTTGTTCTCAATCACCATGAGCGGTGGGACGGATCGGGATATCCGGGTAAAATCAAAGATATCAGAACCGATCCGATCAAATTCGGAAGGGGAAAAAGAGGAAAAGAGATTCCCCTTTCCGCCAGAATCGTCGCCATAGCAGATGTCTATGACGCCCTGACTTCCGACCGGTCTTACAAGGAAGCCTGGACCCCTCAGGCCTCACTGCATTTTCTCAAGAGTAAATCAGGGAAGCTGTTCGATCCTGAGCTTGTGGGAATATTCCTGAATATGGACGATACCCTGAACGCCATCAAACGCAATTACAGCAAATGAACAATGCAGGAAGGGATGTTTCTTTTCTATTTTTCACGCCCGGCAGGCGGCGTCTGTACGACTGAAGCCGAAAGCCGCCTGATTTATACTTCGGCGACGGATTTGTCTTCTTTATTATCAAGCTGATCCAGATTCTTGGCATTCCGGCACTTCGGAAAACCTGTACAGGCCAGGAAGGGACCCCTCCGGCTCAAACGGACAATCATCGGACTGCCGCATTTCTCGCACTTGGCACCGTTGGCCTTTGGAAGTGATGAAATCTTGTCATCCCTTACGGGCAACTCCCTTTTACAGTCCGAATTGGGACATACCATCACCGGACCGCGTTTCTTGGATTTGATTTCCATCGGAGTGCCGCACTCATCACAATCCATCTTGAGGTCCGGCAGGAACAACGGCTTACCGTCAGCTCCCAGATTGGCTGTCGTTTTACAATCGGGATATCCACTGCAGGCGTAGAATTTGCCGTATCGGCTTGACTTGAGAAGCATGAGCTTCCCGCAGCTGGGGCAGTTCACCGGTTCTCCGTCGGTCTCTCCGTCGTCGTTCCCTTCCCCCGGAAGGGGCATCAGACCCTTGCATTCCGGATAATCCGAACAACCGAGGAAAGCCCCTGTTTTGGAATACCGGAACACCAGCTCACTGCCGCAGACAGGACAGCGTTCATCACCCTCCCATTTCCGTCCTTTAAGGGGTTCGGCATGTTCAATGGCATCATCAACCCGCTTGATGAACGGCTTGTAGAAATCATCTACCAGCTTGTGCCAGTCGACATTTCCCTCTTCAACGGCATCGAGATTGTTTTCCATTGCGGCGGTGAACTGATAATCCATAATATTGGGAAATTCTTTATACAGGATATCATTGACTGCAATACCCAGTTCATTGGCATGAAATGCACGCTTCTCAAGTCGGACATACCCTCTTTCCCGAATAGTCTGGATGATGGCGGCATATGTGGACGGGCGGCCGATGCCTTCTTTCTCCAGGGCTCTCACCAGGCTGGCCTCGGTGTAGCGTGCCGGGGGTTTAGTCCAGTTCTGCTCGGCTGTAAGCTTATCGAGAGCCACGCTTTCGCCCCCTTTGAGAGCCGGTAGATCCTGATAATCCTCTTTCACTTTCTTTGCTTCTGGAGTGAGTACGGTAAAACCGTTGAAAAGGGTCACCCGGCCCTTAGCTTCCAGGATGCCCTCGGCAGCTTCAACACTGATGGTGGTAACGGCATACCGTGCATCTTTCATCTGGCTGGCCACAGTCCGACGCCAGATGAGTTCGTAGAGCTTGTACTGTTCGCTGGTGAGATAGGCTTTCACCGATTCGGGTGTAAGCTCCACCGACGCAGGACGAATCGCCTCATGGGCATCTTGAGTTTTCACCCCGTTCTTGGATTTAGCTCCGTATACCCTGGCGGATTCCGGGAGATAATCGGGATACTGATTTCCGATCCAACTCCTGATTTCAGAAACAGCCTCCGGATCCAATCTCGGAGAATCGGTCCGCATGTAGGTGATGAGTCCGACGGCACCTTCTTCAAGTTCAATGCCCTCGTAGAGTTTCTGGGCCACCTGCATTGTTTTTCGGGTACCGAAACGGAGCTTACCCGAGGCGGCCTGCTGCAGGGTACTGGTGATAAACGGTGCCTGAGGTTTGCTTGAGGTTTCCTTGCTCACAACATCGGCAACCCGGTAGGAAGCGGTTTTCAGAGCCGCCTCAACTTCCCTGGCTGTGCCTTCCGATGATGAGAATTTACCACCGAGGGCAAAATTTTCACCTTTCCAGGATACCAGAGACGCATTGAACGGAGTACTGTCCCCTTCCTCGGCATGAAGCTCAGTATCGATTTTCCAGAACTCCTGAGGCACAAAAGCCTCGATAACCCGTTCCTTTTCTACGATGAGCCGGACGGCGACCGACTGGACCCGTCCTGCGGAGAGATTCTTGGCGACTTTTTTCCAGAGGAATGGTGACAGACTGAAACCTACGATGCGGTCGAGCACACGCCTCCCCTTCTGAGCACCGACAAGATTCATATCGATGACCCGGGGGTTATTCAGAGCTTCGGTAATAGCTTTTTTCGTAACGGACTGATAGGAAACGCGTTTGGCACGCTCGTCATCCAGTCCCAGGGCTTCTTTCAAATGCCAGGCGATGGCCTCCCCTTCCCGGTCAGGGTCGGGAGCCAGATATACTTCATCGGCCTTGGCTGCGGCGGCTTTGAGTTCATCAACGGTTTTCTTCTTTCCGGGGATTACCGTATAACGGGGTTCATAGCCGTTGTCCAGATCGATACCGAAGGCTTTTTTTCCCCGGCCTTTGGATTCGAGGTCGCGAATGTGACCAACAGATGCCAGAACCGAATATCCGCGCCCCAGCATCTTTTTTATCGTTTTAGCTTTCGCCGGACTTTCGACGATTATGAGTTTTTTCGGTGCCTTCACTTCAGATGACATGCAATTCTCCTTATGACGCCGTGCCCGTATCCTCATCGGGATCCGGAGGGCGCTTGTGCCCGTATATAACGGAATTAAATCAATAATCAACCCCTGAATCGCCCACATGGATGACTTCCCTACCTCCTCGATGCAAAGATACACTGTTCATCATGAACAATCGGCACCTCAGTACCCTCATTGCCAACCTGACTCCTGTAGAGAAGCAGGGGGGTAAAGATCCGGAGATTTCCTCAGTGGTTTTCGACTCACGGGAAGTTAAAAAAGGCAGCCTTTTCTTTGCCCTCCCCGGCGTCCATGTCGACGGACCTCATTTCATCGACAAGGCCCTGGATGCAGGTGCATGTGCTATTGTTCATTCTGAATCCCTGAACTCGTACAGAGCGGGAATCAACTATATCAGGGTTCCCGATACCCGGGCCGCATTATCCCCTGTATCCGCGGCATTCTGGGGTTATCCGTCACGGGACATGATTGTAGTAGGTGTCACCGGTACCGATGGCAAGAGCACCACCGTCAACCTGATTCGCCAGCTGCTGGAATTTTCCGGAGCTTCCGCCGGAAGTATTTCAACGGTGAATTTCACCGTTGGAAACAGGAGCGGTTCCAACTATCTGAGACAGTCCACCCCCGAAGCACCACAAGTTCATGGACTCCTTCGGGCCATGCGTGACGCCGGCCAGACCCATGCCGTCGTAGAAGCCACAAGCCACGGCCTCTCCCTCAGAAACAGTCGGCTGGCCGACGTGGAATTCGATGCCGCCGTATTCACAAATGTCACCAGCGAACATCTTGAGTTCCACGGCAGCCTGGAGAACTACAGGGCGGATAAAGTCAGGCTGTTCCGGATGATCGCCAAATCAAGAAACCGGGACGCCTTCGGAGTGGTTAACGGTGACGACCCTTACGCGGAACTGTTCTTCGAGGCCGCCGGCGAGAAACCGGTCTTCACATACAGTCTGAAATATCGTGATGCCGACCTTTTTGCATCGAATTTACGCCCTGGACCGACAGGGACCGGGTTTTCACTGTTCACCCCCATGGGCCGGACCAACACCCGGATTGCACTTCCAGGGCTCTACAATGTGGAAAATGTCCTGGCGGCACTCTGTACCGTGGCGGAACTGCAGGACGAAGATGCCGTAGATTTAGCACAGCACCTCCCGGAACTCAAAGGAATTAAAGGCCGTATGGAGCCAATTTCCGGAGATATGAGTTTTCATGTCATGATAGACTACGCCCACTCTCCGGGAAGCTTCCGCAGGATACTCCCCTTTCTGAAAAACCTGGCTGAAGGGCGC
>JAUVIY010000013.1 GCA_030592625.1 Spirochaeta sp.
AACTTAATGGCTGAGCCTTCAGAAACGATCCCGATATCTGTAAAAGAACCTTAAAACCGGTTTCTCTGAACCGACCGTCGGTTGCACTTCGACGTTCACGTCATAGCGCGAAGAGGAATTTATAGATGCTGACAAAAAGTGTCAAGCATATCTCTGGAATTCTTCAAAGATATTCTTGTTGAACAAACATTTACAGCTTGAAAATCCAAGTTAGAAAACATAAATCTCAGACCTTGTATATACTCGGAGTTTACTCAGGGTATACCTCTGCATCTTTTAATCCTATTCTCAATGTATGAATAACGCTCTCAGATGCGCTGTCGTCGGCCTTGGCAGGATCGGATCAACCCTTGAGAAAGATCCCCTGAGAGAGAAACCAGCCAGCCATGCCGGTGCTATACACAATCATCCCGGAGCGATACTGACAGCCGGTGCAGATCCGAATGAGGAACGTAGGCAGGAGTTTGCCAAAGACTGGGCTGGAGTAAAAACATACCAGGATTCCTTCGAGATGATTCGTATCGAAAAACCACAGATACTGCATATTGCTTCATGGACCGAGACTCATCCAAAGCTGCTGCAAGCTGCCTTGGACGGAGGAATTCCCGTCATCGTATGTGAAAAACCTCTCGCTGATTCTCTGGAAGAAGTCCGGACCGTTATGGAATCAGCACGTTCATCATCTTCCTGTGTCTTGGTGAACCATGAGAGGCGATTCTCCCACGATTATCAATCAGTGAGGAAGATAATCCTGAACCGGAAGCTCGGGAGGCTTCATTCCATAAGCGCCCGACTCTTCATGGGCCGCAAAAAACCTGTGAAACAGGTGATCTACCATGACGGTACGCATATGCTTGATATCATTCAATTTCTCACAGGTAAGAAACTCATCATCAGGAATGCCACCGGAGATGCAGTTAAAGAAGGCGGGAGCCTGTATATTCATGCCAAGGCCGGGAAAACTGCCATCAACCTGGAGATTTCAGGCGGTCGGGACCATCTGGTATTCGAGTTGGATTTGAGTTTCACATCCGGCAGGATCCGTATCGGTAACGGCACCTATGAAGTGTGGGAATCGCTTGAATCACCGTATTATACGGGGTTCCGTTCGTTGGCCTTGAAGCAGGGCTCCTGGGAGGGTAAAACCGAGTATTTCTCGGGTATGATGGATCATACAGTGTCCCTGGCTCTCAATCCCGCCAAGAAGAACGAATCATCCCTGGAAGACGGATACGCGGTTCTCGAATTGATACGGGACATTCTCGGATTTCACGGGATAGGCTAAAAAGGATACCAGAACAGTCCGTCGATCGAAGCTCTGATGATGAAGTGGGGCACGGTCCATACCGCCATGGCCGCGAGAACAAACCAGTCGCCGGTAGCCATTGGCCTTGCGTTATACCAGGTGCGGCTATGGCCCTTCCCAAATCCCCTGAGGGTCATCGCATTGGTTATGACATCCGCCTTCTCCAGACTGGAAAGGATCAGCGGAAACAGGATGCTTGCGATATTCCGTATCCGTTTTCTCAAGGAAACATTTCTGGATATATCCACACCCCGGGCCTGCTGAGCATGGAGTATGTTGATAAAATCCTTTGTGATTTCGGGAAGATATCTCAAAGTAAGACTCACCGCATAGGCGATTTGGTAAGGCACCTTGATCTTGTTCAGACTTGCCGCGAATTCCGTCGGATGTGTGGAGAAAACAAAAAGTAAAGACATGGGGAAAATGGCAAGAAATTTAACGGCGATTACAGCCAGGTACACCAGTGTTTCCAATGTAACGACATAACGTTTTGTAAGGACAAAAAGCTCGGTATGGCTTCCGATGAATTCCGGCCCCTGAAGGGGCGCGAATAAATAGATGAAAAGGGAATTCAAGGTAACGATATACACCATAAAGAATACGAATGGCCTGTAGACCTTGAAAGGGATTTGAGCCATGGACAACAGGACGATACCCACAATAAAAAATCCCGTAAGAACTCTCAAGTCGAAAGTGGTGAGGATGAGGGTAATCCACCAGAGGAAAAGCACCAGTTTTGTGAAACCCGAAAGCCGGTGGAGCGGGGAACCCGTTTCAATATAGGAAAGACCGAAGGTGAGTTTGGATTTATCCACTCCGTACGGCTTCTTCCGAGTTGATGAAATGCGCAATGAATTCATCAACCGCTTCAATATTCAATTTCCTTGCCAACCCGTAAAGACTTGTGGGCTTCAGACTTGCCCTGATCAACAATTCGGAATCGGCAAATACTTTCGGAACGGGGTCATCGGCAATAAGATTTCCTCGGGAAAGCACCAGAGACCTTTCGGTATACTCCAGAGCCAGATGAAGGTCGTGGGTCACAAGTAAAATGGTAAGGCCCGATTCACGATTCAATTTCGAGATGAACTCCATGAATTCCGTATAGTGGAAGTAATCCTGCCCGGCTGTAGGTTCATCCATAATAAGCAACTGCGGCTCCATAATCAGAATTGCCGCAATAGTAACTCGTTTTTTCTGACCATAACTCAATGCCGATATGGGCCAATTACGAAAAGGATATAGTCCGCATGTCCTAAGGGCTGATTCCACACGTTCTGTTACATCCGCCTCACACACTCCTCGAAGCCTGGGTCCGAAAGCCACTTCGTCACGAATGAGGTGCTGGCTGATCATGTGATTCGGGTTCTGCATGACGAATCCGATTTTCCTGCTGCGCTCCGATATGTTCTCTCTGGTTATGTTGTTTCCCAACCAGGACAGATTACCCTCGTCAGGCTTAATCAGGCCCATGATTATTTTGGCCAGGGTGGATTTACCTGCTCCATTTTCACCCAGCAGGGAGATTCTCTCACCGCTCTCGATGGAAAAACCCACTTTATCCAGCGTTGTAAATTCACCGTCGTAGGAATACAAAATTCCATCTACAGTCAGCAGTTTCGGTTGGTGCGGCCTTTCGACCGCCACGGGACGGGAGTCGAACCATGAAATCAGATTATCCCTGTGCCGATCCAGATTGAGGCTGTCCAGGGATGCGGGATGGTCTTCCACCTTGAGACTCCCCCCGGCTAATCGCAGGGCACTGAGATACAGGGGTTCCCGAATTCCATGGGCTGCCAGGGTGCCGTCGGCCAGCATGGAATCCGGTGATTTATCAGCGATGACTTTCCCCCTGTCGATCAGGATAATACGGTCAACAGGACGATGAAGAACATCCTCAAGGCGGTGTTCGATAATGACGATGGTTTTTCCGGTTTCCCGATGAAGCTGATCAATCAACTCTATGGCCAGTTCCCCGGTGGCGGGATCCAAGTTCGCAAGAGGTTCGTCAAACAGGAGCAGATCCACATCATCAATGAGGATCCCGGCCAGCGAGACCCTTTGTTTCTGACCTCCGGAGAGAGCGAAAGGCGACCGATTCAAATAGTCGCTCATCTCCACAAGAGATGCCGCACGACTTACCGCTGTAAGCATTACATTCCGGGGTCTGGCATCGTTTTCCAGCGCAAAAGCGATGTCTTCTCCCACACTTAGTCCCACAAATTGCCCATCGGTATCCTGCAGGACCGTTCCGACAGTTTTACTCAATTCATACAGATCAGTAGAGGCGGGTTCAAATCCCGCCACATTGAGCCGGCCCGACCCCACACCCTTGAATGAGTGGGGAATCAGGCCGTTCAGACAATTTCCGATCGTGGTTTTTCCGCTGCCGGAAGGTCCGGCAATCAAAATCTTCTCACCCGACTTGATTGTGAGACTGATGTCTTCCAATGTGGCTTCCTTCCTGGATTCATATCGGAAGCAGAAGAGGGAAAACTCAACGATCGGGTCGGCAATCACTCTTCTGATAGTCCTGTGGATGCCTTCTTCCTCTTCGCAATCATAACCAGAATTGCCGTACCGATGATGGCGATAAGGATTGTGTTGGTACTTCCGGCGATAGCCGCCTGTGCAATCACCTTGCCTGCAGGTTCCTTATAGAGGATAAAGTCAAGCAATGCGGAAATACTGAATCCGCCGATATTACCGATCAGGGCCAGCAGGATGAACAGTACGATATCCTTCCCGGGAAACTCACCTTTTTCCAGCCTGTTGGAAGTCAGTTTAGGCAGAAGACCAATGACAATGCCGACGATACCTGAACCAAGAACCCAGGTAAGCCATACACCCCAGCCGGCGAACAGATCTGTGATGAGATGACCGATAACGCCAACAAGAAAACCGACGACCGGACCGTAGAGTCCGGCAAAGATAGCCAGGATGGCCATGGCGGGTTTCAGTGTCGTTTCAGCGAAGATGGGAATACCGAAAATTGGCAGACCACCCACGCCGTAGAGAGCTGCACCGATGGCGGTGAGCACAACGATCTTGACGGAAAACTTGTTCATATGACTCCTCCTAAGAGTTCTTTCTCAAGCTGATGGTCCAGCCTGAGCCGTAACCGATATTATAGACCTCGGCAAAATTTCCCTGATTTACCGAGAGGGCAAGGTAGAGTAATTCATTATCGTACAATACATCACCGCCCACTGGTACAGCCGAGAAAGACCGGCTGTAAGGGATTAATTCACGGTAAGTTTCAACACCGTCATTTTCAATGACTACTTCAATCGTATCCCCAAGTGCCATACCGTTCTCCCGGGCCATTATAGAGGGAATATTAGTCCAGACATTGCCGTAATGTACATCGTGGATATCGATGATCCCGTTAACTGCACCCGAGGAACCTCGAGGCTCTATGAGGGGAAGGAGAATCAATTTTTCTGGCTGTATAAGCGGACCGACGTCTTCGAAATCGATGATACCTGCAGCCAGGCGTGCCCCGGTATATCCGTAGACATCACGACCGTGGAATGTATGAGAGTTTTCGGAGTCCGGTGCGCGGTTTACGGTTTCATCGATTTCACGAACGGCAATTACTCCGAATTTGACGACTGTATGTGTCAAGCTCCCATTATCCGGTGTGACGATCAGATGCCCGCCATCGGTTTGAACAACGACGGACTTCCGTTCCGAACCGACTCCAGGGTCAACAACGGAAACAAATACAGTTCCCGTCGGCCACGATCCCTGGGTTTGGAATAATCGATAAGATGCTTCCCATATATCGAACGGTGTTATCTCGTGGGTTATCTCATGAATGCGGAGCGAAGGGTCTACACCCAGGGCCACACCGTACATTTGCGAGACGGTGCCCTCTTCCCGGCCGAAATCGCTCTGAAAAACCAGAAGTTTGTTCTTCAACGGATACTCCAGGGGCCGACTGTCTGTTCAAAACGGATGAGCCATTCTCTTCCGGCGCCAACGTCATGGGCCTTGGCAAAATTTCCCTGATTGATCGCCACTCCTACATTCAGCAGGGAATTGATATAAACAAGTGTTGCCCCGACATTCACGTCACTGAATGATTTACCGTATTTCAAGTCGTTACCGTAAACGATCCTGCCGTGATGAGTAATCCGAACCCCGACATATTCTCCGTATTTCACTCCGATTTCCGAGAAAAGATCCCGGGGGCAATTTGTCCAGAGACTACCGTATCGTGCATCCAGTATGTCGACAGAGGCTTCAATGACACCGCCGGTTATTATAGCCGGGGTATATGGGTGTACAAATGAGTCATCCGACAGCAATTTCTTTCCGATTCCGGCAAGATTGATGAGACCTGCAGCCAATCGGGCTCCGGTATAAGCGTAGATGTCCCGTCCATGGAATGTATAAGAATGCTGTGAGTCCTTGAGACGGTTCTCCGCTTCTTCAATTTCGTGGCGCTCGGCGATCCCCAGGGTCTGGGCAACATGAGTCAGTGTACCGTTATCCGGAGTTACGATGTAATGTCCGGTTTTAGTCAGTACGGCCACACTTTTTCGATCCGTACCGACTCCGGGATCGACTACCGATACGAACACCGTTCCCGGAGCCCAGTATTCTACAGTCTGTATCAGTCTGTAGGAGGCTTCCCAAATGTCGAACTGAGGAATCTCATGAGTGAGATCATAGAGTTTCAGGTCCGGGGATACGGCATGGGCCACACCGTACATTGCGGCAACAGCTCCGTCAACAAGACCGAAATCACTTTGAAACACAACTGTTCCGTTCGTTTTCATTACCGGGTGTTCCTTTATTTTTTAAATTGAGTATGGCAATACAATATGATATCAACAAGTAGTCCCGGAACAATTTGACTCGATTCATTCCTCTTCATAGAATCAAAATCAATGGAAGAGAACAACCGGATCAATTTTCAACGATGCTACACCTGTGGAAAATGGCATCCGGTTGTCGGAGCGCATTCCGAACGGTTCTGTTCTCGGGAATGTGCCCGGTCTTTCCAACGTTGCCCGGTTTGCGGTGAGTATTTTAATGTTGACTTACCCAACCGGGACGGATTCTGTTCGGCGGAGTGTGCCGGAATCGATGCAAAAGACAGGCCGGAGATGATTACAGAAATGACGGAGGAACCGGACGAATGAATGGGCTGCTCTGCAATGTCGCTGCAGACAAAGTACCAGTTGGAGTATTCAAGACTGTCAGGGAACAAGCTGCTGGTTTTCCGCATTTTCCGACAGGAGATTCCTCACAACAGATCGGATAGCCGATGGTGAACTGATCAGGAGATATTCCAGGGCATCATCATCTGAGAAGCCCTCTTCCAGCGCCGTTTCCAGAGCTTTCAGACCGCCTTCATAATCACCGATTTCCACCAGTTTAAGCCGGGCGATATGCCACCAGGTTTCTCCGGTATCAGCAGCTGTATCGACTAATTCCAATCGATACTTGATGGAGTCACGGTACATACCCATTTCCTCAGTCGTAACGGATGCACCGGCTAGAGCTTCCGGATTTTCCGGATCATGTATCAAAACTTCCTGGTAAATATCCAGGGATTCCGTATACCATCCAGCCATATAATATGTTTGGGCAAGATCCATACGGGCTTCCAAGGTGTCATTAAGACGGACGAGGAAGAGGCGCATTTTCACAGCGTCAGCAGGCCGGTCGATCGCTTCGTAAACCTCTGAAGCACCACGGAGAGCCTCTTCGTCGGCCGGAAATATGATGAGTACAGCCTGATAATAATCAAGTGAGGCATCCGGTCTGCCACCTTCCCATGCCGCCCACCCCATGGCTCGAAGCACTTTGAGATTCATCGGATCCCGTTGATTCAGGATTTGGAGCTGTACCAGCGCTTCATCACTGCGGTCAAGATCCACGAGTGTAAGTGCCATGTTATATGTTGCCGCAGACATTTCCGGCTCATGTTCCAGGGCAAGTAAATAGGCCGTTACGGCCTCTTCCCGCATACCGGCTTCCCGAAGAGTGTTCCCTTCGTTGTAAGCCTGGGCGGCCCGCTCCTCACTTGAACTCCAGGTACGGCAGCCTCCGGTGATAAGTATCACCAGAGAGACGACAAGAACAGGAAGTAGCAGTCGGGTACTTCGCGGGATCATCCCCCGAGCACCGTCCGTTCAACCTCCCTCACCTGAGCCCTGTAGAGGGAAACGATGTTGGCACCGTAATCGGCCACCAGTTGGATCATGCTCCTGGGATAATCACCGTCGATTCCGTTAATCCGGTCTCCGGCATCTCCGAGACCCGGAAGGATATAGGCGACCTCATTCAGGATGGGATCCATCCACAAGGTATAGACATCAATGTTCTCGATGGACCGTACAATCTGAAGGGATCCCTGCAGAGCCGCGATGACGTTCAGTGCTTTGATGGATTTCGGTTTAATTCCCTGGTTCAGAAGATATTTGATGATAGTAACCATACTGCCGCCGGTGGCATTCATCGGATCGGCGAAGACGAGATTCTTTCCATCAAGGGAGTCAAGGTCGAAATAGGACATATCCAGGTCCAGGATATACTCCATGTTATCCTTCATTTTTGAATCATCCCGTTTAATCCGGAACAGTGCGAAAGGCGTCACCGCACCGGTGGAGCTGTACTCCTGTATCTCCTTGCTGAGAATCATTGAGGGGAGAAGCGCCCCACGAAGCATGACGCACATCACCGTATCCTTGATGAGATCGTCAACATCGGGAATCTTGTGAACGGCATAATTCTGAACGGGAACAGTCACCGGTGTTTTCACCACAAGGTGATTTTTCCGGCTGTTACCTGCCCCGCCCCATGTCAGATTGAAAAGCAGCTCATATGCCCGCTGGATATAATACACGAATTCGTCGTTACCGGTCCGGGCATCCCTGAGCTTGGCGATGAGCCGGGAAACCTCGCCATGCTGTATGGACGGTGTTTCGAAGCTGTAAACATGCAGATGGGGTTCATCAGCGGTAATCTCATGCATGAACTTACCCATGGTTTCGTAAAGGCCGATAATTTTATCGGTTTCATTCTTCACGAGGGAGGGATTGGATTCACCGGCAGACAGGGTTCGGAACGAAGTAATGGCTTTGTCATAATATGAATGCATACGGGTAATATTTTCCCGGTCCGATTCTGAAATAAAGCCGTCCAGGTCCTCTGCTTTCAGGATGATATTGTCACTCATGGGATGTCCTTTTCGTTTTGGATTCACCGGCAATGATAGACCGGGACCACCGGTGTGGTCGATGGTCAGTTACCCCCTGCCGGGCGATACGGAACCGGCCTGTGGAACAATATTTATTTTGGGATACCGGGGTCACCGCCCATTTTACATCAGAAAGATAAGCCGCCGCTGACCGATGCTGACAAACCACGATCCCCGTCATCCAGGAGGTCGGTACCAATGACGTCAATAACAAGATTGAATCGACCGTCCTTGACGGGGTGAATCCGGATACCTGTATTGAATGCGCCTCGTGCCGCCGCGTTCACCTGCGCTGCAGAGACGGTCTAGGAGAAATTGGCAAAGTCCGTCACCCAATAGACGAAATTCTTGAATGTGCTTGGAAACAGGCTCATGGAAAATCCCATACCATAGATGAATTGACTGCTGAAATTTCCACCCTCCAGTAATTGCCAGCCGATTGTGGCCGTAGTCACGGCCGGCATACCGAAGAAATTCCCACCGTAAGTCGCGGCCAGGTAGAGTTTCGCGCTGTTCTGGTCCACAGGACTGTTATACATTTCAAAATCTCCGCCAAGGGCCAGTGCGGTTCCGCCGGACTTGGTCAGCTGGAACTTTCCTCCAATGACGAAATTCTGCAGACCATCATTTAACTGCATCAGGCCGGAAACTTCGAATCTCTGAAATAAACTTACGGCGAACCTGGGGAGGTGGTCGAAATTCTCACCCCCGGTCCATACAAATCCGTATCCGATATCAAGACCAACCTTGGCGTTCTCCCACCCGATTCGAGCATCGGGAACAACGATAAGGCCTGTAGAGCCGTTGAGGGTCATGCCATTGGCCGATCCGGCGGATACATTCTGTGCGAATGCTCCGGTGACAACCAGGGTAGCCAGCAAAATGACAACGATAATACGTTTCTTCATAAATCACTCCTCTTAACAGGTTACCCTATTAAGGTAACGCCTGATTCCTGATGATAGCAAGGTTTTGGATGACCTCTGGCGCACTGATCACGAAACTTCTGCGATAATCGGTGGAAACTTGATTCTAAGCAAAATACCGGGCCCGGGGAATCGTCCTACTCCCTCGCTACACCCTGGAATCGATGCATGTGCAATATAAACGAGAAAATCCCATCATCATGACAGGATTTTATTTCTTATTCACTTGATGTGATTCATCTCCGGGGATAATCGAAACCCCGTTTCCGGGATGGGCCGGGTACCACAGAATATTGCTTTCGCGGATTGTATGACGTGATATCATCAATACTATGACAGGAATCACCGGTCCATCGATCAATCTATCACAACTCTCCCATCCGTCGAAACTCTTCGTCGAGGTGACCAGCCGCTGTAACATCACCTGCCCGATGTGTGTCAAGCAGTCACCGTATTGCGGCATCGCCGACGGAGATATGAAAATGTCTACTTTTAAAGCTCTCAGACCCGTCTTTCCTGATATCAAGAGCCTTATCCTGAACGGCATCGGAGAACCCTTATTGCATCCACTTCTGGATCAATTCGTCTCTGAAGCCCGGGACCGAATGCCCCGGGAGGGTCGCATCGGATTTCAGACCAATGGTCAACTCCTGACGGACAAACAAATGCACAGCCTGGTGACTGCGGGCCTGGATAGAATCTCCTTCTCCCTGGATGCCGTAACACCGGATCTCTTCGAACAGGTTCGAATCGGTGCGGATCTGCACAGCCTGGAGGAAGCGTTGGACATCAGTTCCCGGCATAAAAATACCAATAGCAATCGACCATTGGAAATTGGAATCGAGTACGTACTGCAAAAAGACAATATGAATGATCTGCCCACTTCGCTGCGATGGGCAGCTTCACGGGGAGTAGATTTTGCTCTGGTGACCCATCTCCTGGCATACGATGAATCCATGAATGATCAGGCGGTATTTGACCGTACAACCGATATGGCCCTGGCTCACTACCGAACATGGCGGGGAAAAGCGGATGCCGAGGGTCTCAACCTCGAGGAATACTACGATATTCTCTGGAAATACCATAAGACCGAAGACGAACAGAGACTGGTGAATATTGTCGACAGGATGGTTCAGGATGCAATAGATAAGGATATTTTTTTCAACTTGAAGAATCTCCTTGAGCGGCATGATGATGATCACGACAAACTCATATCGGTCATGAGAGAGGCCGAAAAGGTGGCGGCGGACACCGGTCTGCGACTGACACTGCCGGCTCATTCACCCCGATACGAGCGGCGTTGTGATTTCATCGAGGAGGGCGGAGCATTCATCAGTTGGGATGGGCATGTCCATCCCTGTTATTTCCTCTGGCATACCTATTCTTGTTTCGTGACCGAATGGCAAAAATATGTCACTGCCCGGGATTTCGGCACCATCGATGAGGAATTACTTTCGTCGATCTGGAATAAACCGGAATATTCAGATTTCCGGACTACGGCGGCAACCTACGATTATCCTTTTTGTACAAATTGCACTCTGGCTCCCTGTGATTACATCGACTCGGAAACCTTCGAACAGGATTGCTTCACCAACACCATACCTTGCGGGGATTGCCAGTGGTGCCTCGGACTCTTCCAGTGTCTTCAGTAACAGATTGACTTTGCTCAGCCGCAGTTTTTGACTCCCTGCCGACAGGAGATCACCCAGATTCATATAATGCATTAATAACTTATGAACACCCGGTCACATAATCAGATTCGGAATATAAGGTAACCATGAGCAACACAATAATCATCATTACATAGAGAGAAAGTATACACTTCGTTGCTTTCTCAAGTGGAGGAATCTGTCCCGATCTGTACGTCAGATGCCGGGAATAGATCAAGCTCCCGGTCTGGGTAATACTTTTACATGGTAGTAGGTCAGTCCGGCGAAGGCAGTAGCCTATCCTCATCGCGGCAACCAGATGGTCCACAACCTCTGGTGCTCATGAAGCCGTATCAGCATCCGGGGCTTGCCGTAGAGTCCTGCCGTGATAACAACCTTCCTGAAGCCACCTCGTCACGATCGGGCTGTCCTGTAGACCGGGCCGGAAGAAATCTACCTGTTACAGGATTCCGAATCGACCCGTAATAGATTCCGCTAGAGCGCTTATAAACAGAAAAACGGCGCATTTTCTCCCCTTTGCAAGTGCTTTACCGACACTTGACTGACACGTAGGTTTTGAGAGAAACGCCGGTTTTCCGGTAGTTTCGCAAATCCCTACAAAGTAAGGATTTGAACTGTCATCTCCAGGGGTAATCGAAACCCCGTTGCCGGGATGAAAACCCGGTGTCCTAACCACTAGACGATGGAGACATGTAATCCGGCGGACCGGATATTGAGCCGCAAAGGATTCGAACCTTTGACCCACGCCTTAAAAGGGCGTTGCTCTACCTACTGAGCTAGCGGCCCGCGAGGTAAGAATCTACCGATGGTATAGGTTTGTGTCAACGCCCGCAGAACAATATTTCCCAAAAGATATTACGAGCCTCGAACACGCTCCAGGCCGACTCTGGCTTCTTCAAGGGACGGTTGAAGATCGAGAGCTGTGGAATAGGCCTGTTCAGCACCCTCCATGTCGGCAAACTGCTCCCTGGCGTAACCTAACCGGGCCCACCATCGTGCAATCTGCGGACTGTGGTGAAGTGCAGTCGAGAAGGCGATATCAGCATGATGGAATTCGGCGAGACGAAGGAAGATTTCACCCATGAAGTAATAGACTACATCAATCCGTTCACCGGTGGGACTTAAAGAAATGTACTCTTCAAACAGTGTCAGAGCATCGAGGTTACGACCCAGATAAAAAAGGGCTTCAGCTTCGATTTCAACTATGCGAATATCGTAACGAACTTCGTTTCGCGCCTGTCTGGCACTGGTAAGCGCATTTTCATACTGTCCGAGACGTATATACGACCAACCGAGTACGGTGAAGGAATCCATCCGCAGCTTAGATTGGTCGGTTCCGCGTTCCTGCAGCTCCAGGAGACAGACCTGGACAGCCTGTTCGTACTGCCCCTGCCGATAGAGCTCTAAAGCATCAGGTTTTTGCTGAGCACCGAGAGAAAAGACGGTTGAAAAAAAGCATACAACGATAAGTCCGAAGATGAATCCGGTGGATGATCGAATCATGAGGCACCGCCTTTTTTGGGACGCATACGGCTGACACCATCAAAACGACAACCGGTATCCATGACAATTTTAGGAGCCGTAATATCACCCACAACTTCGGCCTTACCCTGCAGCTCGACACGAGTGGTGGCATTGATGCTTCCCCTCACCCGGCCGCGGACAAAAACCGAATCGGCCACAATGTCGGCTTCGACATCGGCATCAGCTGCGATATAAAGATCGCCGGTAGCCCGGATTTTGCCCTGATACCGGCCTTTAATCATGAGCTCCTTTGTGAAGGAGGCTTCCCCTTCAAAGCTGATATCTTCGGCGAGAACAGTATCAAGTTTGTTCTCATTCACCCGCCGTTCGTGTATTTCCGCCATCATTCCTCCCGAGGCACTTCTATCAAATCGAATTTTTCAAGCATGACGTTGATCGCCTGATGCAGATCCTGACGCATCGGAACAGTATATGGATTATATTGCTGGAGATCGACGAACAAACTCCATGGATCGTTACAGGTCTGCCGGACGATGTCCAGCAGATCGTTATAACCGACGGTTCCTATGGCGCTCTGGTTCAGATTGAGTTCCCCGAGAACTCTCCCGATAAAATGGGTGATGCCCTGGGAGTACGCCGCCTCCCGGTCGTGCTGCTCCGGGGTCATGTTCACTACGTTCAACCCCATGGAGTCGAAGTAACCTCGCCAGAGGTCAGCTTTCGCATCATCCATGCGCATCGGTGAGAATACCAGCGGCAAACCCTCTATTCCGTCTTTCCCGGAATCCGGCCCGAACATGGGATGGGTCGCGAGGATGTCCACATCCGGGGGCAGCAGCCGTACCATGGCTTTGGAAGGATGAACTTTCACCGAACAGGTATCCATCACCAGTGTACCGGGTTTGAGTTTTACGGCTATGTGCTCCAGGACGGTTTCCATCGCAGAGATGGCCACACATAAAACAATGACGTCGGCGGAAAGCAGTTCATCTTCCGAGACTCGGCGGACACCCTCCGGGGTGGGCCGCGACTCATTACGAGACCATCCGATGACGGGAATCCCGAAAACGGTGAAACGGGAAGCGAGCTGCTTCGCCCAGAATCCACCGAATCTACCGAGGCCGTAAACACCGATTACCATGCGGCGATCATACCATTAACACCCCTCACCGCTTCAACCACCGGGCCGCTTACGATATGATGGTACCATGACATTCACTGAGAAAATGACTGAAAAGGCCCGAACCATGGGCAAAACCCTCGTTCTGCCGGAAGGTACTGAACCACGGACCCTGAAGGCGGCACGTATTGTTACCGATGAAAAGATTGCAAAAATAGTGACTCTTGTCGGTAAAACCGACGCCGTGACTAAAGCGGCAATCGATGCCGGAGTCAGTCTGGAAGGCATAACAATCGTCGATCCCGCTGTATCGGCGAATCTGGAGTCATATGCTGCCGAATATCATGAACTGAGAAAACACAAGAAGGTTTCCCTTGAGGATGCCCGGATGAAAATCACCGATCCTCTACTCTGGGGCACCATGATGGTGAGAATGAATGATGCAGATGCCATGGTGGCCGGTGCGGAGAACGCCACAGCCAAGGTGCTCATCGCCGGTTTCACCATCGTTAAAACCGCACCTGGCGTCAAATCGGCTTCCTCCTGTTTCGTGATGGATTTCCCGAATAATAAATGGGGAAAAGACGGTCTGTTTATATTCTCCGACTGCGCCACGATTCCCGAACCGACGGTGGATCAGCTGGCGGAGATTACTTTGGCCTCCGCAGTCTCATGTAGAAATTTCCTTCAGACGGAACCCGTTGTAGCCATGCTGTCCTTCTCCACGAAGGGTTCGGCATCCCATCCTTTAGTCAATAAGGTGCGCGATGCTTTGAAAATTGTTAAAGATAAAGCCCCGGATCTGATTGTCGACGGTGAGATGCAGCTGGATGCCGCAGTCGTTCCTTCAATCGGCGAGAAAAAGGCCCCGGGATCCCTGGTGGCCGGTAAGGCCAATACACTGATTTTCCCCGATCTCCAAGCCGGGAATATCGGTTACAAGATGGCCCAGAGATTTGCCGGTGCCGGTGCATACGGCCCGTTCCTTCAGGGTTTTGCCAAGCCCATCAGCGACCTGTCCCGGGGAGCATCGGTCAACGATATCGTCAACACCTGCGCGGTGACACTCACCCAGGCGGAATGACATGAAAGTCGTTCTTGTGGGATACGGCCGAATGGGCCGGGAGATAGAAACCGTTCTAAAGACACGAAAGCATGAGGTTCTCAGGCGTATTGACGTCCTGGGGAACGGGGACTGTAAAATTCTCGATACAGAAGCTCTCGCCGATACCGACGGTATTATCGAGTTCGCCCTGGCGGATGGGATTCTGGAGAGGATCGGGGTTTATGCCCGGGCGGAAAAACCCGTCGTAATCGGTACAACCGGCTGGGACGGATTTGTCGCCGATGCTAAACGCTTATATGGAAATGACAAAGGCGCCTTACTTCGGGGGAGTAATTTTTCCGTGGGAGCCCATCTTTTTTTCCGGCTCAGCGCCGCAGCGGCCCGTCTCATCAATAATACTGATGAATATGATGTGGCTCTGGTGGAACACCATCATAATAAAAAGGCGGACTATCCTTCGGGTACGGCTCTGACGGCGGCCGAGGGCGTTCTGGCTGGTATCGACCGCAAAACTCACATCCTGAAGGATCTTCCCGACAGTCCGATACCGCCCGAGGCCCTTCAGGTGGCTTCGGTACGGGTCGGGTCGGTACCGGGCATCCATGAAATACGGATGGATTCCCCGGCGGATTTCCTCACCATCCGACACGAAGCCCGGAGCCGGGGCGGATTCGCATTGGGTGCGGTGAGAGGGTTGGAATGGCTGAACGGGAAAAAAGGCTGGTATGAGGCTACGGCCTTCATTGATGATTTATTAGGAGTATAACTATGATTTCCGGAGTGATGACAGCACTTGTAACCCCCTTCAAAACGAACGGGGAGCTGGACGTGGAGGCCATGGATCGACTGGTTGATTTTCAGATTGAACACGGAGTGAACGCCCTTGTTCCGATGGGAACGACGGGAGAATGCCCGACGGTGAGCCATGAAGAGAACATGGATATTATTGAAAGGGTGATAAGGAGGGCCGACGGAAAACTGCCGGTAATAGCCGGTACCGGTTCCAACAGTACCGATGAGGCGATCAGAATGACCAAGATTGCTAAAAGCCTCGGTGCTTACGCCAGTCTTCAGGTGGCCCCTTACTACAATAAACCCACCCAGGAAGGCCTTTACCGCCATTTCACCACCATTGCCGATGCGGTGGATATGCCTATGGTAATTTATAATATCAAGGGACGAACAGGCGTAAACATCGAGACACCCACCCTGATGAGGATTGCAGAACATCCCAATGCAATCGCCGTGAAGGAAGCTTCCGGTGACCTCGGTCAGATGTTGGATGTCATCGATTCCAAACCGAAGGATTTCGTCGTGTTGTCCGGAGACGACAATATGGCGGTACCCCTCATCCTCATGGGTGGTGCCGGCGTCATTTCCGTAGCCTCGAACATCATTCCCCGTTACATGTGCGAGATGATCGGCGCCGCCCGTAAAGGCAACGTGGAAAAAGCCCGGACCATGCACTTCGAACTGCTGCCGCTGTTCAAAGGCATGTTTCTTGAAACCAATCCAATCCCCGTGAAATCCAGTCTGGCTCAAATGGGGCTCCTGAAACCGGTCTGGCGCCTGCCGCTCTGCCCTCCGGCGGATGAGACAGTGGAGAGGCTCAAGGTTATTCTCAAGGGCCAGGGGCTGCTCTGAGGCAATCCGAGGGGATTAACTCATTCCATGAGAGCTTGCTTTCCCCGGGCTCACTCGGTAAGGGCCAAGTAAGCTTGACCACTTCTCTCGTTCTCCTCGATCTTCGGGAATGAACAAGTTCACTGCTCGCAATTTCGCTTTGCGAAACCGCATTAAGGAGACTTGGTACGAAACAAACACCCCCCCTGCACCTCCTTTTCACCTTTGCCATTACCTTGATCGTCAACATCGGGTTGGCTGCGGAACCGGGAGTGACAACAACAGTCGGTACCTTTATTGAAACCAAGACGAACAATGCCCATTGGGCAGCCGCTAATCTGACAGTCGTCCCGGGTATCAACCTGGGAATCAGAGGTAACGAGACACCCTTGTACGGATGGTTCCACTTCGAAAATCGCCAACAGGCCGTATTCTCAGTGAATGGTTATGGAGGGCAGGAGCTTCGACACAAATACCGGTTCGGTTCGAATCTTAAATTGGGCTCCACATCCTTCAACCCCGAGTACGAATTGAGAATCAAGAACTTCGTCGGATATCCCACATCGTTATTCAGCATTTTTGAAAATCGTTTCAAATTGAACTTTGCGATCCCCATTCATTCGAAATGGAATCTTTACATTGAACTGATGCCCACCCTGATTATCAACATTAACGAAAATCGTGACGACATAGGTGGGGAACTCGTCTTTCAAGACTACTATCAAGAGGTGGAGATTGGAGCCGGATGGTCGTGGAACCCCGACAACACCTTGCTATTCAGCTTATACAACGAACTCGGCATCGATGAACGAGTACGGAATTCCAGTGGAAGTATCAACAACGGAAGCAGTTATTACAAATATGAATTTCAGTTCAGACTTGTTTATCAACATCGATTCAATAACGGTATTCAGCTGAATCCCTTCGCGAGAATCGGCATCGTCAGAAATTTTTTATACAAAATAACCCCAGGAGTCATTGAATCATATAATTTCCGGCGGGATAGAATCGGTGTTAATTTGAACTACACAACTGAAAACGGTATATCGCCAAATCTGGAATGTTACTACCAGAGGTCCAATATGGGATTGGAACCCATAGAGCATCGACTAGCCTGGACCGTGGGGATGGATTACACTTTCTAGCAACCCGCCTGGAACTCGGGACGATTCCGGCAAAGAGATCCCCAGATACTTAAAAAAGGTGGCCTGCCGAAAAGCTCTTGTGAAGAGCGTCTGGACAAGCCCATTGGTTTCCGGGTATAGTCCGTCGTCGCAGCAGGGAGGAAAGGGAAAGTCCTTTGACCCCTTTTGGAGGGCCGTGATATTATGGCCATCCACGCCCGTGGACAATAAGGAGGAGTATTGGCTGCTAAAGATATGCGGATCAATGAAGATATCCGCGTCAGAGAAGTCCGGTTAATCGACCAGGACGGTGAACAGGCCGGGATCGTTGCAATTTCCGATGCGATGAACATGGCACGGGAACTGGATTTGGATCTCGTCGAAGTCTCACCTCAGGCCAGACCTCCTGTTTGCAAACTCCTCAACTACGGCAAATATAAATATGAGTTGGAGAAAAAATCCCGGGAACAGAAAAAAAATGCCAGTCAGGTGCGCCTCAAGGAAGTGCGTATGCAGCCCAAGATTGAGCAGCACGACATGGCATTCAAGACCAAACATGTCCAGGACTTCCTGGAACAGGGAAACAAGGTTAAGGTAACCATCCGGTTCCGGGGCAGGGAACTCGCCCACACCGAACTTGGAAGGGTAAAACTCGATAAAATATTGGATCTGCTCACTGAAGACAGTTACAAAATTGACAGCCCGCCCCGGATGGAGGGACGGTTCATGTCTATGCTCTTGAGCCCTAAGTCGAAGAAAACGGCCGGGAAGAGCGACAATTAACAGGAAAGGATGGTAATACATCATGCCTAAAGTGAAGACAAGAAAGAGTGCCGCAAAACGTTTCAAGAGAACCGCCAACGGCAAGTTCAAGTACAAGAGCCAGGGAACCCGGCACATTCTCACCAAGAAGTCACCCAAACGTAAGCGCAACCTTCGGCACAAAGTCGTGGTCAGCAAAACTGAAGTTCCTCGGCTCAAGCGCATGCTGCCTTACAGCTAGAGATAAGGATTTAGGAGCTTAAGAAATGCCCAGAGCAGTAGATGGTACACGACGCAAAGATCGTCGCAAGAAAATTCTCGATCAGGCAAAAGGTTACTGGGGACGCCGCAGTAAGCTGAACCGAGTGGCCAAGGATGCCGTTCGTAAAGCCGGCCAGTATGCATATCGGGACCGCAAGGTTAAAAAGCGCGAATTCCGCCAGCTGTGGATCGCCCGTATTTCCGCTGCAACCCGTGCTGAAGGCCTTACCTATTCACGGTTTATCGACGGTCTGAACAAGTCCAAAGTGGAAATCAACCGCAAAGTCCTTTCCAACATGGCTGTTGAAGATCGTGTATCTTTCAAGGCCCTGGTGGATACCGCCAAGAAGGGTCTGGAACAATAGGAGATACCAAGTGATCAGCCTTGAGCAAATCAGGCAGCTTGAAATCAGTGTCAAGAAAGCTGTGACTGCCCTCAAAAATTTGAGCTCCGAGAATACGGCGCTGAAACAGCAGGTGACAGAGCTTGAGGCCCGTTTGGATGAGTTGCGCAGGGAAGCTTCCGACCGTATAGCTGATGAAGAACAGCTTGAGGTGAGCCTCCAGGGCGTCCTGGATGTTCTGGACGAAGTGAATAGTGAGACTTCGGAATTGGAGTCTGAGCCCCCTGCTGATAATGATGTCGTAGAAACCGTACCGGAACCTGAAGAATCCCCGTCCGAAGAAAATGACACCGAACAGGATATTCTCTTTGCAGCGGAAGAAGAAGTCGTAGAAGCTGACGATGCCGATGAAACAGGCGACACAGAAGAGCCTGCAG
>JAUVIY010000174.1 GCA_030592625.1 Spirochaeta sp.
GAAATCCTGGTCCGTTACGATCCCACCGAAGCCGATGAGATGATTTTCCAGGGCCAGTACGAAGTGAATACCCAGGACATCGGCCTGCCGGAATTCGTTGAAGGGAAGTACTTTCTCCTGCCGGATATCGATGTTTCGAACGTCGTGGTCTATCTGGAGGATCGATTGGGGTCGATTACGGGTACCGACGGTCTGGGAACCCAACGCCGCTATCGTCTGGCGGAATCGGTGGAATACTTCGTCGATGGTGAATCCGGTATTGTGTTGCTGGACGTGCCTCATGACGGGCAGGTTTTGGCGTATTACGACGTTGTAGGTACCGATGTCGGCGATATCACCCTCGGAAGGAATTTCGTTGTCCCCGCCGATGCGAACCTCAGACCGGATTTTGCTGCCTGGGGCGGCATTCCCGGCAATTTACTGAATTTCGACTGGGCGGAAATCGATATCTACGATCCTCAAGGAGGACGAACCTATCTTCAAACTTCCCATGTCAATGTTGGTGGTACTGACCACCTGGTCCTCTTTGATCCGGGTCGTTTCACCCCCTTTGAGCGTCAGAATGTCTATCTCTCATCCCGACCCCTGCCGGAAGAAACCTGGCGTATCGTCCCTCTGCTGAAAGACCGTGGCTCTCTCTATCCGGGAACAGCTCCGGAGTTCGGGTTCATTCCGGACACAGTAGATAAATCCATTTCCGTATATGGAGCAGTCGGTTCTACCGAGGGACTTCGCGACCCGGCCAACCGCTATCCATTCGCCGCGGCAGACCCGGAAGTCTACGGTCCCGGCCGGGAAACCGATCCGGACAAGCTTTCGAGAATCATCGTCCTGGCCATCAGAGAAACCAATCCCGGTTATTATCTCGGTACGGGAATCGTTCCCGGATCGGTAATCGTACGGGTAAACGGAGTAAGAGATAAAACGGTTGAAGTCTCTGATGACGGCAGTCTCACCTTCACACGCTTCATCTATCCCGATGATTGGATTGAGGTGAGTTTCCGGACTGAAACACTGGACATGGATGGAGGAGACCTGTTCGTCTATCAGGGAAATCACTTCCAACTGACTTCCAGACTGAGCTGGGAACTGGCCGAGAGTGTCCGGTGGAATATCAGCCAGGACCGAACGGTGAGTGAATACAACCAGAGTCCCGGTGAAATCAAGGTGGCCACCACCCTGGACTGGGAAGCCGATATGGCGGGTATCCGCCTCACCGGTGATGCGGCTCTATCCACCCCGGATACCGCCGGAAACTTAAGGCTATTCGGAATGGATGACGGTGGAATGGGATTGGTGTTTCTCACCTCTACTCTGGTTCAGGCTCCTGATGACTTTCTTGGTTACCCTTTAGGATCTCGTCAGCCGGCGGACAAGTATAACTATATCTCCACAGACGGCCTGGGCAGGGAAATCCTGAACGACTACCTCTGGCCGGATGCATCCAGTACCGGTGAAGACGGACCAGCCCTTGCAGCTAGGGTGAGCGGAGATCCAACGGACGGACGGGTAATGGACCTGCGATTCGACAATAACACCGGAGAATGGACTGCCGGGGATTTTCTGGCCGACATCACCGGGCCAATCGACATCTCAGGTTATACAGCTATTGAATTCCCGATCCGATTCCTGGATATCGTTGGAACGGAACCGACTATCATTCTTCAGGCAGGTGAAATCGGCGAATTTGAAGACTATCACGAAGATGGCGCCGTAGATCAATTCGATCAAGGCAGAATGGTGGAATGGGATCTTTCAACGGTGGAATGGACCAGCGGGGATTTATCCACAGCCTGGACAACCGGAAACTGGCATACAGCCCGCATTTCCCTCACACCTTCCGATAGGGCCAGATTGAGCAGTGTCAGGTCTTTCAGGTTAATTATCGACAATGGAACCGGTTTGTCTGTATCCGGTCGGAGTATCATGGGAGCTCCCCGATTCGACGGCAGTCCTTTTCGTACTGAAATCAGAACTTCTTCAGCTTTAGCACCCCCGATGAACGACGTTCTAGTAGATCCTCAGGATATCGCCGGTGATGAAGTGACGGACAATAGCCTGAAATCCGCTTATCCCGAAGTCTCCGAACTCTTCCATCCCGGGGGGGAAACGAATAAAGCCTTGAGGATTCGATGGGGTACCGACGTTCCGAACGGTGCTGCCATCGCTGCCACGGACCGCTGGGAGGCCGTCTCCTGGTTCTCCGGAGTTCCTCTTGAGGCGTACCGAACCATGGTCTTCTACGTCAGAGATGACACCGGGATAGGAGTGATGACTGCCAGTGCTACCGATGAAAATGGAAAAGGCGTTACGGTTTCCTGGAATTCCCCTCTCCCGGGATCTGGATGGGACCGTATCACCGTTCATATCGATGAAGGAACCGCCGTCAGTGCAGCCGGGAATACGATCACTTCAATCTCTGTGGATAAGGATGCAGGTGAGCTGACCCGATTTGTCATTATGGGAGCTGATGTAAACGGAGTCGGCCCGGGTGTGCCTCATTCCGGTACCATCCACCTGGACGAAATACATTTCCGTGACCCGGCATTCGCTATAACGGGTGGTGCCGAATTCCAGGGATACTGGCGTTACGAGGATGATATCGTCGCTATCGGGAACTTCCCGGTCCTGGGAGACATCAGTGTGGACGGCCGAACGGCATTGATAGGCGGAACAGTCCTGTCAGGGCTGGACAGGGGAAGTTCAGCGGTTACGGGAAACATTGCAGTCGGAGCGGATATTCTCGGGGTCAAACTGGAAACAGACTGGCGGGCAACCTGGGGACTGGGGAAAAGCGACTGGTCGGGCAGTCACGCATTGCGTATTCCGGCACGGAGCAGTGTTTTCTGGTTCGGCGATACATACGCTCGGGGCGTATCAGGCGATGATACAACATTTTCCAGGCAGAACGAGGTGAACCTGAATCTGGGCCCGGGATCCATCCGGGCATTCGACGAGGCTCTCTATGACGGAATTTCCCTGATCCAGACATGGGGCGGGGAAACCTCCTGGGGCGGGGAAAAATGGGATACCAATCTGGATATCCAATATGTCCTGAACACAGAGGACGTACCGGAGGGTTCAGATGGTTATTTATCTTCATGGATCAATGACTATGCCCTCCTGCTGCCTGCCGAAGGGGATGTGATTAATCGGGAAGCTCATCATATCTTCGACGTGAGTATCGGCTGGGGACCGTTATCCCTGGAATGGGATCCGCAGCTCAGGATGAAGGCCGGCAGAGCGCCGGTCTGGAATCAGGAGAATCGCTGGGCAGGTACTCTTTCGGCACCCCTTCGATTCGCATCCTGGTCGCTGACCCCTTCATATCGACGTGATTTGCGCCAGGTTATCGATACCAGTTCCGGCAGTAACAACAGCTACGGTGACGTTTGGAATATCTTCCTCGACGGCGTAGGAGGTCAATTTCCCCTCACCACCTACGTACCGTTCAGGGAACTTTTCCTGGAGGACGACGGAGATACTTTTTCACGAGTCACCGAAGGCATGGATGAAGCCGATTACGAAACCGAATTCGCCGTTAATCTGAGCCGATCGAGCGGTTCCAGGATCCTGGACCTCTTCATTCCATCAACCGGTGATTTCTCGATAGAGCGACGCTACAAGAGGAAGGGCGATACCGTCGGCTGGGAAAATGAATGGCGGGGTTCGCTGGGATTCAGTGCCATAAATCTCTTCGGGCGATTCGGACGCTATCCAATCCTGCCGATCTACAACATCGAGGAACTCTCATCACTCATCCAGATTACCCTTGAGGATTACAATGGGACGCCGGTACCGGATCCTGAGGAAATCCTCTGGCAGACAAACTGGTCGTTCACCGGAGTCAGAAACCGTCGATTGATACTGGATCATCGTATTTCATGGAACTGGGACCCCGAGATGAGGGAGACACGGCAGGAAGGTCGTATTGAGTACCAATGGCGTACCGCCAGCAGGGATGTTCTCCATATCCCCCTGGTAAAACGGGCCATTCCACGACAGCACCACCTGGAAAACAAGGAGCGTCTCATCGTCACAGGATTGTATCCCTGGCAGGATGCCCCGCCGGAATCCTGTTTCGATCTTGGTTTCACCCTTTATCACGAATCCAGCTGGGTGTTTCAGGATACCGGCCACTTGAAGGGCTGGCTCGCCCTTGGACTGGGAGGCCGGGATGGTGAATTCACGAATGGGTGGGAGTTGGGCCTGGAGGCGGAATTCCGCTTCTGAGATCACTCCAGAAAGGGTCTTTGGCCCGCATACAGCGTTATTTGAATGCTCGTATGCTCATGTACCTATCGGTACACTGCGCTACTCCGCTTCAAGCCGCCTTGTCTGCGAACCAAATCCTCCTTTCTGGAGTGATCTCAGTGGCTCTGGATCGCTGGAGGTTTTGTTGTTTTTAAGCCGGAATCGCGTTGTGTTCGGGCTATATTATAGGCTGGAGGTACGATTATGTATCAACGGTGTGCGCGTCCCCTCGCGGCCGCCCTCCTGTTAATCGGACTGATGCTGCCTCTGGCAGCACAATCGGATGAAGTTATGGCCGCTGCCGGCTCTCCCTTCGGCATGGGCATGTTTTTCGGAGCCGTTACCCTGGAAGGTACGGTGTATAATTCAATTCAGTTGATGCCCGAATTCGAAGTCGGAAAATTCGCATTGGCGATGAATATCGATTTCCGATTCACGATGCAGGATAACCAGTTCCAGGTTTATGAAGAGGACTGGTACTATCCCGACGGCGGTACATTCTCTCAATATCTGAATCTCTATCTGTCAAAATTCGAATATATCCGTTACGGCACTGCAGTTGATCCCCTCTACGTACACCTGGGAGCCTTACCCGGAGTGAATCTGGGTACCGGTTTCATCGTCGGGGGCTACACAAATATGAACCTTCGGCCGGAAACCAAGTTATTCGGCGGCGAGCTGATATTCGATGGCTCTCTTGTTAACTTCCCTTATCTGGGTATCGATGTCTTCACTTCCAATATTTCCCGCTGGGACCTCTTCGGAGCCCGACTCTATGCCCGTCCCCTGGCCTTTGCCTCTTCAGGATTGATTAACCGGCTTGAAGTTGGTTTTTCAGGTACCTGGGATACAGACGCTTTTATTTATGCGAATCCTTCGGAAATCGACTCGAACTACTGGCATATTAATTTTGACGACGGACTATCATCATATGGCCCGGGTTCCCCATTGGGCGATACAGCCGAAACCGTCCAGGTGTACGGTGTCGATATCATCGAACCGCTACTGAGCGGTCCGGCGGCATCCCTGGCTCTTTACGGCGATCTCGTCGTGCAGAATCCATCAGATCCGAAAACCGGCGGCATGGTGGGACTGGGAGGCAAGCTCTTCAGCCTGCTCACTTACAGTGCCCAGATCCGGATGAACGGGGATGATTTCCAGCCTGTTTATTTCGATCGAGCCTACGACCTGGAAAGAGTCGAGCGCTACGAAGTCTACTCGGGAGCCCGTCCTAAAGAAGGCGGAACCGGATATCTGGGTTCCCTGGGATTCACCATGCTGCAGAACGGTCTGGTGTTCTACACATCGGTTGAGGGCCCCTTCGCTGCACCGTCGGGACCAGCCTCCGAAAACCCCCTGCAGTACCCCTTCCTCAAATCCTCTTTCACCCTGGCCGAAGGCGTGCTGCCATATTTCGATTTTCAGTTCTGGTATGAAAAGAAAGGTGTCGACAGCTGGGGAGCCCTGGTATCTCCGGAGAACGCCCTTATCGGCGGCCTGTTGAATTTCCGCCTGAAATCAGCGGTGATATCCTGGATCACCGATGTGAAATACAACCCCGCCACACCGAACGACCCATGGACGGTTTCATCCAAGATCCAGGCCGGCGTGAGCTTTTAGGGGGGAACCATGAAGAAGATCAACAGAATTTTATTCGTCCTGATATTCGCACTGCTGCCGTTAATCGCAGTGGCGGCAGCCGAAAC
>JAUVIY010000419.1 GCA_030592625.1 Spirochaeta sp.
TCAGGTTTTCCCTCTTCATTCAGCGGGACGTCCGTTCGTTCCCTGTAATAGTCATCAAGGCTGATCAGTTGGGGTTTCAGTCCTGCCGATTTCAAACTCAGTGCCAGTTTCTTGGTAAATGTGGTTTTTCCGGAAGATGAGGGGCCGGCGATCATCACGGCTTTTACCCGGTCTCGTTTCGATGTAATAAGACCAGCGTACTCGGCGATTTTCCGGTCGTGCAGGGCCTCGGCCGTCTGAATAAACTCTCTGGCCTGAGCTCTGTTCCGGGAGAGTTCATTCAGCTGTGCGACATTCGATACGCTGAGGATTTCCCCCCATTTTTTATGTTCTTCATAAACTGAGAACAGCTTGGGTTCATCATCTTTGGCACCGATATCCTCCGGAGTCTGTGAGGGAGGGTATCGCAGAAGAAATCCTTCACGGTAAGATTCAACGGAAAAAGTTTTCAGTATTCCTGTCCGGGGAACCAGCGGGCTGTGGCGCAGGGTGATGAAATTATCACAGCGCCATATGCCGACCCGGGGTTCATTGAGTTCTTCAATCAGTTGGGATGTGGAAGGAAACAAGGGGTTCCTGAAGTAGTCAACGGCATCATTCCAGGATATTTCATCCGGAAGAATTTCCAGATCCCGGGTCACTAATGCTCTCATTGCCCCTTCGATTGAATCGGCGTCGTTTTTATCGGCCTGAGGACCCCCGTCACGGAACCGGTAAAAGAATCCATGCCCCAGGGAATGCCCGATAACAACTCTCCGATCCGGGAATATCGTCCGAGAAGCCAGCTCAAACAGGTAAATCAGGGAGTTTCGGTAAATCCTCATACCGGCGGTGGTACCGAGGCTTACAGGCTCGAGATTGCAGCCCACAGTGACGCTGTCCATCAAGGACGCGAAGTTATTGCAGATTTTCACCGCAATTATCGGCAGTTCCCCGTCCCGGGATACCTCTTTTATCAGGTCGGCGAAGCGGGTGCCCCGGGGAGTACTGACGATTGTATCACCGGGTAGAATTCTTATCTTCAATTGAATGCTCATATGGTCTCCCGAGGGTTGATTCCCAAACGAACCGAGAGGAGTGAACTTGTTCATTCCGTCGGGATCGTTCCTCGGCTCTCGCCTCCGGTACGACTCTTGATCCGTGGGAGTGCAGGGAAAGCAAGGTATCAGTAGAACCGCGGCTTGACATTGGATGCATGGCCGAGCAGGTCCGAAGGACCGACCAAGCCGCGGAAGGGAGTCGCCAACGGCGACTCCGGTTCCAGGGCTCTGCCCTGGTTCTACTGATACCTTTCATACTTCTATTGTAGCTTATGAACGGGACCGCCGTGCAATCACGTCATACCAGGCTCCCGGACCGATATAAACGGGATATTACTTCAGTATCCGGTCTACCTGTGAACTGTTTCGCATGCCTGACATCGGAAAGCCACCTTATCAAGGCTCAGCTCCGACGGTCAAGTAAGATCAGTTCGGAATATCACCGCGGCAGAAGATCTCTGGAGACGAGATCCTGAACTTCCTTATCATTCAGGACTCCCGTAACTGAAAGACCTTCATCATCATCATGGGTCTTGATAATCGGTTGTTTCTTGTACATGTGCAGGTTTTCATCCAGGTGAAGCTTCACTATCGGGAATCTCGGATCGTCTCCAATATCGACGACGATGCCGATGGCACCGCTTTTCAGACGGACATAATTTCCCAGCGGGAAGATTGATATGGAATTGAGCAGTGCGGATATGACTTTCTCATCATAAAGGCTGCTCATTTCCTTGAGCATCATCAGCATGGTGGTGAATCCGTCGAGTCCTTCCCTGAAGGGACGTTTGGAGATCTGGGCATCATAAGAACAGGCTACGGCAATAATTTTTCCGAACAGGGTGATAGATTCTCCGCTGAGTCCCTGGGGATAACCGGATCCGTTGGATCTTTCATGATGCTGCCAGACACCCATGAGAATATCTTGAGCCAGAGGGTTGGCGTTCTCTTTGGAGTATTCCTGGAGCATTTTCAGTCCCTGCGTCGGATGTGTTGATATCAGTTTCTTCTCTTTGTCCGATAATGCCGTTGATTTGTCGAAAACCTGTCTCGGTATTTTCATCATGCCGATTTCGTGGAGCATTGCGGCGATGCCCAGTTCTATAAGGCGGAAATTGGGAAGTTTGAGAGAA
>JAUVIY010000004.1 GCA_030592625.1 Spirochaeta sp.
CCGGGATGTCCGACTCTACACGAATGGCTTCCAGCAGCTTCCAGGCGTCGGCCACCTTGAACCCGGCGTCCAGAGCCTGGCTGCAGGCGCCCTCAATCACCGGACCGTCGGCATTGGGATCCGAAAACGGAATCTGCATTTCCAGAGCGAAGGCGCCGCCGGCGATGAGTCCCCGGGCAACATCCAGAGAGGCCTCGCGAGTGGGGAATCCGGCAATGAAATGGGTGACGATTTTAGGATTGGTCGAATCACTCATATCTCGTCCTCCCGAATGCTCTCGTCATAAAGAAAAGTCCTCCAGGCCGCACCGTCCAGGGCGGCGGCGGTGATGAAGATGTCTTTGTCTCCCCTGCCGGACATATTCACCACCACAGTCTTACCGGGTCCCAGATCCCGGGCCATTACAATGGCGGCGGCTCCGGCGTGTGCCGACTCCATGGCGAAGATGAGCCCCTCTTCCCGGGCGAAGAATTTGAGGGCGTCCAGGGCCTCGTCGTCCCGGACACTGACGAAGCGGATCCGTCCCGACTCCCCGAGATGGGCCAGCTGCGGACCGATACCTGCATAGTCAAGACCGGCCGATATGGAATGGGTGGGCAGCACCTGACCATCGGAGTCGGTGAGGAATCGGCTTTTGTAACCCTGAACCACGCCAACTTTTCCGTCACCGGTCATCCTGGCGGCGTTGTTACCTGCCCCGGGTCCGCGACCACCGGCCTCGGCACCAATGAGGATGGGATGTGCATCCTCCAGATAAGGCTCGAAGAACCCGATGGCGTTGGAACCACCGCCGACACAAGCCACCATGACGTCAGGGGTCAGTTCGCCCAACTGCTCTTTAGTTTCACGGCCGATGACAGACTGGAATTCCCGAACCATGTCGGGGAATGGCGTCGGCCCCAGGGCGGAGCCTAAAAGATAGTGAGTGTCCTCCCAACTGGAGGCCCAATCCCGGAGGGCTGCATTCACTGCGTCTTTGAGTATACGGGTTCCCGAGGATACCGGACGCAGTTCAGCACCGAAGAGTTCCATCCAGTAAACGTTGGGATGCTGCCGACGGATGTCTTCCTCGCCCATGTACACCACGCATTCCAGTCCCAGTCGGGCACAGGCGGCGGCGACGGCCACCCCATGCTGACCGGCACCGGTCTCGGCAATGATGCGGGTTTTCCCCATGCGTTTGGCCAGCAGTGCCTGACCGGCGGCATTGTTGATCTTGTGAGCTCCGGTATTGGCCAGCCCTTCCAGTTTCACGTAGATATCCGCCCCGCCAATGACGGCTGAGGCATTTCGGGCAGGGAGAAGCGGCGTGGGGCGGCCGATGTAATCCCGGCTGAAGGCCTCCAGGTCGGACAGAAAATCCGGGTCATCCATAGCCCGGCTGAACTCTTCTTCCAGTCGTTCCAGCGGGCGGCGGAGTACTTCGGCCACGTATCGGCCGCCGTAATCTCCGAAGAATCCATTATCACTCACTTCATTGTCTCCCTATTGATTGTCGGGGGCTGGTCGCAAGCTGCACTTGCTGCTCGCCCATGCAGCCTTGCTCGTTCCTCGCTTCGCTGCCGCAACAAAGCGCCGAACTTTCTCATCATCCTTCAGGCCTTTTTCCGCTTCCACTCCGCTGGATACGTCCACAAGACCGGGCTTCCACTCCTCGATAATGGCGCCGATATTTTCGGGATTCAGGCCGCCCGCAATCCAGAGCCGGCGGCGCGCGGCGGCGGCGGACACCAGGGCAGGGTCAAGCCGCTTGCCGGTCCCCCCCCTGGCGTCCCTTGAAAATGCATCTACCAGCACCGCCGGACTGCCCGTCTCATCCATGGCCGCCGCATCCTCCGGCAATGCCAGGCGCAGCGCCTTGTAGGACGGCCATGAGCGAAGGGTGTCCGCCGTCTCGTCTCCGTGAAACTGAATGAAATCCAGGGCGCCCTCTTCCAGCAGGGCGGCGATTTCATCAGGCAATGGTTCGCCTGCCGCGAGTACGACCACCGCCGCCTTCAATACCGGCAGATCGGCACATTCCCTGATAACCGCCGGCGCGGCGCGGCGCGGAGACTCCGCCAGGATGAAACCGATCAGGTCCGCACCGGCATCCACAGCAAGCTCGGCGTCGGCGCGGTTGGTGATACCGCAGATTTTCACCAGGGGTACGCCGTCACGATGTCTTCTGTACAGGCGGCCCCATGCCCCGTATCGTCTGTCTGCTTCGGCAGCATCGTCCCAGGCGGTGATGAGCCTGGCAGCCAGCTCCGGAGATTGTGCTACCGCCTCTCCCACCAGGAATCCGGAGAAACCCGAACCCCGGACGAAAAGGGCATCATCAGCCCGGGATATTCCCGACTCGTAGATGACGTCGCAGGGCCAGTCAATGAAACTCCGGGTTTCCAACGGAAGAAGAGGCTCCACCTTGAAGCGCCTCAGATCCCGGCTGTTGATACCCACCAGAGGCGGGCGTAAAGGGCGAACCTTGTCCACATCTTCCCGGGAATGCACCTCCACCAGACAATCCATCCCAAGCTCGGCGGCACGGCTGTACATGGCCGTAAGGAGTTCGGCTTCCAGCAGGGTGGCGATGAGCAGGATGGCATCGGCTCCGGCCCTCCAGCTCACCTCGATATCTTCAGCACTTAAAAGAAAGTCCTTTCGGAGCACGGCAAGATCGGGATGGGCGGTTTTCACCGCGATGAGGTCGGCCAGGGAGCCGCCGAAGCGGGCCTCTTCGGTAAGAACGCTCACCCGACGGAAACCAGCCTCCTTGTAGCGGCCGGCCAGGGTGGCGGGATCGTGTATTTCGGCGATATTCCCTTTGGAGGGACTGCGGCGTTTAATCTCGGCGATGAGGATGCCGGGCTGGGGAGCGCTCTTAGCACTTTGATGGGCGCCGATATCGCGGGGGCGGCCCACTCCGTCATGGGCTGCCTCGGGGCGGGGAACTCCCTCCCCGACGGGAAACACCTCGGCCGGGGGGGCGCATTCTCTGCTTTGAGGCGCCTCCCTCGAAAGGCGGCCTGCGGCTCCGGGCACCGCCTCGGCTGGGGGAACCTCGGCTGGGGGGACGCCCTCTTCGGCGAACGGTACCAGCGGCGCCGCACGCTCAGCCGGCAGATCCAGACCCTGAGCCGCACCATCCCGGCGCACCCGCTCCGTCCTGCCGGCGGCAATTTCCCGCAGGATATCCGGTGTGTTTCCACTCACGCCGTTGAGCCCCCGCTGCCGCCGCCGCCGGCACGCTTGCGCAGGGCCTCAACCTTGGCCGCGGCCCGCCCGTCGTCCAGGGCGGCCTTTGCCCGCTCATACCCGTCTCCGATGTTCGAGGCGATCCCGGCCACCGCCAGGGCGGCACCGGCGTTCAGACAGACCGCCTCCCTGACGGCCGCCGGTCCACTGCCCCGGAGAAGATCCCTGGCAATCCGTGCATTCCCGGCCCCGTCTCCCCCAATCAGATCACCGACACTGTGGCCGGAAATACCCAGAGACGAGGGATCGAAAAGCTCCTCCGACTCTACGCCGTTCTCGTCAATCATGAAGATTTTCGTCGGAGCCGCCGGTGAGATTTCGTCCAGTCCGTCAACCGACCGGACGGTCCAGACCCGCTTTACCCCGAGCATCTTCGCCGCCCGGGCCATCACCGGCAGCAGAGCGTCATCGTACACCCCGATAATCTGGTAATCGACTCCGGCGGGATTCGCCAGGGGACCCAGGCAGTTCATGATGGTCTTCACCCCCAGGGCCCGGCGTACCGGTCCTGCATGGCGCATAGCCCCGTGAAAAAGGGGCGCCGCCATGTAGGCGAAGCCTTCGTCCTTCACGCTCGATACCACTCCATCGGAGTCCAGGTTCGTCGGAACTCCCAGGGCGCTGTAGAAATCGGTGCTCCCGGATTTGGAACTCACCGCCCGATTCCCGTGTTTAGCCACCGTCGCACCACAGCTTGCGGCCAGCAGAGCGGAGAAGGAGGAGATATTGAAGGTATGCAGCTCATCTCCCCCGGTACCGCAGGTGTCCAGGATGCCTTCTGTTACCAGATTCACAGGCAGGTTAACCGGGCGCCGCTTTTCAACCAGAACCGAGACGCAGCCGGCCACCTCGTCGGCTGTAACCCCCTTTGCCGAAAGGGCGGTCAGCATTCCCGCGGTGTAGGCATCTTCCAGCGATCCGTCGGTCAGTTCGTCCATGAAGGCCGCCGCCTCGTCACTTGTCAGGTCTGTTCCGGAGATCACCCTGGTCAGCAGACCCCTGCGATCCAGGGGCTCCCGTCTCCAGTTGAGGAAGTTGGCCAGGAGCCTCTCTCCGTGTTCACTGCCGATGGATTCGGGGTGGAACTGCACTCCTTCGACGGGAAGGGTCTTGTGCCGCAGCCCCATGATTTCTCCGTCGGCGGAGCGGGAGGTTACCTCGAGTTCGACAGGCACCGATGAAGGATCCACAGCCAATGAGTGATAACGGGTGAAGGCACAGGGGTTTGGAAGGTTGCGTAATACACCGTGTCCGTCCACTTCGATAGGCTCCACCTTTCCATGAACGATATTCTTGGCCTGGACGATTTCCCCGCCGAATGCCTCAGCCAGACACTGATGCCCCAGGCAGACTCCCAGAATGGGAATCTTCCCGGCAAAGGCCTTGACAGCTTCAACAGAGATACCCGCATTCGAAGGCGTGCCCGGTCCCGGGGAGATAATGAGTCGATCGGGTTTCAGGGCCTCCAGCTCCGCCACTGTAATCTCGTCATTCCGGAACACCCTCACCTCTTCGTCGGGATCGTCCTCAATGATGTTGCTGACCATCTGATAGATGTTGTATGTGAACGAATCGTAGTTGTCTATCAGTGCGATGAATCGTTTGGGAACCATCTTCAAACCTCCACGCCGGCGGCCAGGGCCAGAGCCCTGAGTTTTTCGTTGGTTTCTTCCAGCTCGCGCTCGGGATTCGAGTCGTACACAACACCGCCCCCCGCCTGGAGGAAGAGCCGGTTTTCCTTCTTCAGGGCACTGCGGATGGTGATACAGGTGTCCAGAGATCCACCGGGTTCCAGGTAGCCCACAAGGCCGGCATAAAAGGAGCGGGGCATCCCTTCGATACCGGCAACGGTTTTCACCGCCTGTATCTTCGGCGCTCCCGAAACCGTGCCTGCAGGGAAGGTGGCCCGAATAACATCGACGGCGGTTTTCCCCTTCTTCAGCTTTCCCTCCACCTGGCTGACGATGTGCATCACCTTGGAATACTTTTCGATGGTCATCATTTCAGTGACCTCTACCGAGCCGACGTCACAGACTCTTCCCAGGTCGTTTCTACCAAGGTCAACAAGCATCAGATGTTCGGCCTTTTCCTTCTCGTCGGTCAGCAGTTCGGCTGCCAGGGCCCGGTCTTCGGCTTCATTCTTCCCCCGGCGGCGGGTCCCTGCAAGAGGCCTCAGTAATACACGACCATGCTGTACCTTCACATGCACTTCCGGAGAAGCACCGAAGAGCTGCCAGGGCCCGAAATCCAGGAAGAACTGATACGGCGAAGGATTGGAGCTCCGCAGGGCCCGATAGGCATCCAGCGCCGGCATCTCCGTGACGATTTCCAGCCTTCGTGAGGGCACGGCCTGGAGAAGATTCCCCTTTATCACCTCCTGCCTTACCTTGGATACAGCATTTTTATAGGATTCGCTCTCCTCTTTGGAGGAAGCGATGATAGCCGGATATTCGGTGGTCTGTTCAATCATGTAGTTGAAATTCAGATCATTAATCTTCGCCTCGGTGCGATTCAGGGCCTTTTCCAGATCGATGTCATCATCCCCGCCGTAGTTGATACCGATGAGGTGGACCAGATCGGTGTAGTGATCGAAGATGACGAAAATATGACCGAAGATGAAGGCCGCCAGGGGCAGCCCCAGGGGATCGGGACGATCCGGGAAGGAAAAGGAATCGCAGCAGGCGGCAAACTCGAAGGACAGGAAACCGATTCCTCCGGCGGGAAAGGGAAACTCGGTTTCCACATCCTGATTCCGGGACGCAATCTCCTCGATTACATCCAGAATATCCTGGCCTTCGTCTCCCATCGAGCGCCTTTCGGGTCCCCGAATCAGAACCACCGAGTCCCCTTCCTGCCTGACCTGGAAAGCCTCCTCAACCAGCAGCAGGGAATAGCGTTCCCGGCCTCTGGAAAGGGATGAGGATTCCAGTATCACTTGTGCGTCCAGTTTCCTGGCCAGCCCGAAGGGCGTATGTTTTTCACCCGGCAATGTCCTCATGATCGGACTCATATTAACCTCCAGCCGCTCTCTTGTGTTTCTACTTATAGATACACCAATACATCAGGATGGAGTCTAAATTTTCCTGGTGTTCTTGTCAACAGAAACACTTAATCAAGTATTCACACCAGGAAAATGCGAAAGAACCGAGTAGTACACTCCGGATTGTTCCGGCCCAAAGTAGGGTTGAATTCGTATTATTTCCATGTTCTTATAGATAGAAACAACAGGAAAACAGTCAAAAAACCGCACTTTTTCGATTTTAATATATCCATTTATCCCGGGGTTTACGATTATTGCGGCATTTTACTACCGCAATACTTGTGAAAGAAACGAAGTCATGCCAAATTGAATGAACCATATTAAAAAGGGGAATTGTATGAAGAAGTTATTCCTTCTCGTTCTCGTTCTCGCATCCTTCACAGGGATGGCATTTGCCGGAGGCGGCAGTGAATCCGAAGCCGCTGCACCTGCAGCCGCAGCTGAAGCCGCCGCACCGGCAACAGATGATAAAGCAGGAGGCGTCCTCGTCTTCGGCCGCGCCGGCGACTCTGTCGGCCTGGACCCTGCCCGGGAAACCGATGGTGAGTCTTTCTACGCGACCCACCAGATTTTCGACACCCTTGTCGAATTCAAGACCGGGACCACCGAAATCGTTCCTGCCCTGGCTACCAGCTGGGACGTGTCCGACGACAATCTCACTTACACCTTCCATTTGAGGGAAGGGGTGAAGTTCCACGATGGCACCCCGATGAACGCCGACGCAGTCGTCTTCTCCCTGGACCGTCAGCTTTCCGAGGGTCATAAATATCATGAGTACGGTCCCTGGAAGTACTGGCTCAATTACATGGGTATGAGTGATATCGTCGGTAGCATCGTTGCCAAGGATGACCTGACCGTCGTCTTCAATCTCCAGAAACCCGAGGCCCCCTTCATCGCCAACCTGGCCATGGACTTTGCCGGTATCGTTTCTCCCACCGCCTTCATGGCTGATCCTGAAGGCTTCTCCTCCAATCCTGTGGGAACCGGTCCCTTCAAGTTCGTCAGCTGGACCAAAGACTCGGATATCGTCCTGGACAGGAATGATGACTACTGGGAAGAGGTTCAGCTGGACCGTCTCATCCTCAAGGTTATCCCCGATGCAACCGCCCGCTGGCTGGCCCTCCAGAAAGGCGAAGTGGACGTCATCGACTTTCCCGCCGCCGACGACTTGCCCGCCATGGCCGCCGATCCCGATGTAGAGCTTATCCAGCAGTCCGGAATGAATGTCGGTTACCTGGCTCTGAACAACGAGAAAAAGCCTTACGACGATAAACGCGTCCGCCAGGCCATGAACTACGCCATCGACCGGGATGAAATAATCGCAGCCGTTTACGGCAGTGCCGGTCAGGTCGCCAAGAACCCCATTCCTCCGAATATCTGGTCGTACAACGACAGCATTGAGGCCTACCCTTATGACGTGAACAAAGCCAAGGCTCTCCTGGCGGAAGCCGGCTACGCCGATGGTTTCAAAACCGAAATCTGGGCCATGCCCGTCGCCCGTCCCTACAACCCCGACGCTCGAAAGATCGCCGAGATTATGCAGGCCCAGCTGGCCAAGATCAACGTCGAAGTGGAGATTATATCCTACGAATGGGGTACCTATCTGGACAAATGCGACTTCGGTGAGCATCAGGCCGCCATGCTCGGTTGGACCGGTGACAATGGCGATCCGGACAACTTCCTGTGGGTTCTGCTTTCCGCACCGTCTGCTGTTCCCCCTGCAGGTAACATCGCCTTCTGGAAAAACGATGAGTTCACCGCACTGATCAAGGAAGCCAAGGAAACCGCAGATGTCGCGAAGCGGACCCAGCTGTATATGGATGCCCAGGTTATCTTCCACGAAGAGGCCCCGTGGGTTACCATCGCCCACTCCGTGGTGACAGTTCCTGTAAGCTCCACCGTACAGAATTTCAAGATTTCTCCCACCGGCACCCGTGTATTCAAGAGCGTCTGGCTCGAGAAATAAAATGGTAATAAGCTGAAAGAGGCTTATCACATCGATTAATATGATCGGCCCGCCCGCAAGGGTGGGCCGGTTTGTAAAGAACGTTCTATGTTGAAATTCATCCTGAAAAGGCTCGGCCTCCTTATTCCAACACTGCTTGGCGTCGTCACTCTGGTCTTTTTCATGATCGCGTTGGCTCCGGGAGACCCTGCACGTATCATGCTGGGTGAACGTGCCAATGCTGAACAACTCGCCCAGCTCCGATCGGAACTCGGCCTGGATCAGCCCCTGAGCAAACAATACCTGCTGTATCTCGGTCGCGTGATCCGGGGAGACCTGGGCAAGTCCATCGTGACACAACAGAAAATTACCGACGAACTCACCGATCGCCTGCTGGCCACAATTGAGCTGGCTATCACTTCGACGATATTTGCATCCATCCTGGGAATCGTTCTGGGTGTAGCCGCAGCCCGTAAAAGAAACTCCTGGGTAGACTATTCAACTATGACAGGAGCCCTTGTCGGGGTATCGATGCCGGTGTTCTGGCTTGCTTTGGTACTTATCATGATTTTTTCAGTTGGACTTGACCTGCTGCCTACCGGCGGCCGTATGAATGTTCGACTGTATTTCATACCCATTACCAATTTTTATCTCATCGACGGTATCATCATGTGGTTCCGCGAGGGCAAGGCCGACTATTTCGTCTCGGCCCTCAAGCACCTGATACTTCCCACAATAGCCCTGGGAACTATCCCACTGGCAATTATCGCCCGAACCACTCGAAGCAGCATGCTGGAAGTGTTGAAGCAGGATTACGTGAAAACCGCCCGGGCCGCCGGAGTACCGGAACGCAAAGTTGTATTCCGATACGCCCTGCGTAACGCTCTTTTACCGGTTATAACCGTCATCGGTATCCAGTTCGGATTACTCCTTTCAGGAGCCATACTCACTGAAACAATCTTTGCCTGGCCGGGAATCGGCAAGTGGATCTACCATTCCATCAGTGCCCGGGATTTCCCCGCCGTACAGGGCGGAATCCTCTTCATCAGCTTCTTTTTCGTGATGATCAACCTGATTGTCGATCTTCTGTATTCAGTTATCAATCCCCGGATCAGGTTGAAGTGAGGCCGGGCATGAGTGACAACATAAAAGAAATTGCCCCTCCTGCAGAACCGGGTTTCTGGAAGGAATCCTGGTATCAGCTCACCCGGAATCGGGCGGCCATGGCAGGACTCATTATCATCGCATTCTTCGCACTGATAGCCATATTCGCCCCGCTGGCTGCTCCAGAAGATCCCCTGGAACAGACTATCTCGGCAAGATTGACGGCGCCGTTTACCGACGGCTACATCCTGGGTACCGACGACCTTGGCCGGGACCTGCTTTCCCGCATTATTTACGGGGGACGCATATCCCTCATAATCGGCGTGGTTTCGGTGGGCATCAGCCTGACCCTCGGAGGTGTGCTGGGCCTGGCGGCCGGTTACTTCGGCGGCTGGGTGGACCGGATCATCATGCGTGTCATCGATATCATGCTGGCCTTTCCATACATCCTGCTCACAATCGTCATTGTGGCCATCCTCGGTCCTTCACTGACGAATGCCATGGTAGCCATCGGTATCAGCCAGATGCCGCGTTACGCCCGGGTCATCCGGGCCTCCGTGTTGAGTGAGAGGGAACAGGACTACGTACTGGCCGAACGCTCACTGGGTACCGGAAACCTGGAGCTGATGTTCCGTACCATCCTGCCCAATACCCTGGCACCAACCATTGTTCAGGCTACCCTGGGTGTCGGCGAGGCCATTTTGAGCTCGGCCGGCCTGAGCTTCCTGGGGCTGGGAGCTCAACCCCCCACTCCCGAATGGGGCCTGATGATCGCTTCCAGCAAGCAGTTCATCACCAGCGCCTGGTGGGTCGTCACTCTCCCCGGACTGGCCATTCTTCTGGCTGTTCTGGGATTCAACCTGCTGGGTGACGGACTCAGGGACATTCTCGATCCCCGGTTGAGGGACTGACCTATGACCGATACGGCAACAATTGAAACTTCAGCAACCGGGACAGGCGAACTGCTCGGCATTGATAATCTCAGTGTCAGCTTCCACACCCGACGAGGCGTCGTTAAGGCGGTCAGGAACCTGAATCTCAAGATCCGGGAAGGGGAAACCCTGGCTCTGGTAGGGGAATCGGGCTGCGGGAAATCCGTCACCGCTCACGCCATCACAAGGTTGGTCCCCATGCCCCCCGGCGTCATCGAAAGCGGCATCATCCGTTTCCGAGGCACCAACCTTCTCTCCCTTCCGGAGAAAGAGATGAGGTCTCTGCGTGGATCGAAGATCAGTATGATTTTCCAGGAGCCTATGACCAGCCTGAATCCCGTCTTCACCGTCGGGACCCAGATCGCCGAAGTATTCGTCACCCACGAGAAGCTGGGCAGGAAAGAAGCCTTCGCCAGGGCTGTAGAACTGCTGGACCTGGTGAAGATTCCCGACCCGGCCAAACGGGCCAAATCCTACCCCCACCAGCTCTCCGGCGGGATGCGGCAGCGGGTGATGATTGCCATGGCACTGGCCTCCCCGGAACCGGGACTGATGATCGCCGACGAGCCGACCACCGCCCTGGACGTCACCATACAGGCTCAGATACTTCAGCTCCTGAACGAACTCAAAAAAGGGGTCGGCATGGCCTTGCTCCTTATCACCCACGACATGGGCGTAGTCGCCGAGACCGCCGACCGTGTTGCGGTGATGTATGCGGGCCGTAAGGTTGAAGACGCCCCCGTAGAGGAACTTTTCGCCAACCCCCGGCATCCCTACACCGTGGGCCTTCTGGGATGCCAATGTTCGGCCCCATCGAACCGGAACGCCGTGCGGCTCACATCCATCAGCGGATCGGTCCCGGATCTCCTCACCCTGGGCGATGGCTGTCCGTTCGCCAACCGGTGCGGAAACGTGAAGAATGAATGTATGGAGAGTTTTCCAGACGTTTCAACGGCCGGTGAAGACCATGAATTCCGCTGTCATAACCCCATCACCGAGTCAGGAGCATCATCATGAGCGCGGAACGCAATCCCACCCCACTGCTGGCAGCCCGGGACATACAAAAGAATTTCAGAATCAAGGACGACCGGGGCCCCGCCCAGACCCTCAAAGCCGTAGACGGGGTGTCCCTGGACATCGCTCCCGGAGAGGTGGTGGGTGTGGTGGGTGAATCAGGATGCGGCAAGTCCACCCTCGGCAAGACGATATTGCGGATGTACGAGCCTGACGGCGGTACCCTCACCTGGAAGGGCGAGGATATGACCGCGGTTTCCGGAGCGGAACTGAAGGTTATCAGAAAAGACATACAGATGATTTTCCAGGATCCCTACTCATCCCTGAATCCCAGGAAAAAAGTGAAGAATATCATCAGCCAGCCCCTGCGGGTCCATGCTCAAGGCGATAAAGATGAGATTACCCGGCGCACCGAGGAAGTGATGCGGGAAGTGGGTATCAATCCGGTGTACGGACGCCGCTACCCTCACCAGTTCTCAGGAGGCCAGAGGCAGCGTATCGGTATTGCCCGGGCCCTGGCACTGGAACCTGAATTTGTGGTCTGCGACGAAGCGGTAAGTGCCCTGGACGTGTCCATCCAGGCCCAGATTCTCAATCTGCTGCTGGACCTCAAGGACCGACACGGTTTCGCCAACCTGTTTATCTCCCACGATCTCTCGGTGGTAGAGTTTATATCGGAACGCATACTGGTGATGTACCTGGGCCGAATCGTGGAAAAGGCGCCCAAGACAGAACTTATGGCGGAGCCCCTCCATCCCTATACCCGGGCCCTGCTGGCGGCATTCCCCATCGCCGATCCGTCGGTGAGGAGCACGAAAAAACAGATTGTCGTGGGAGACGTACCCTCCCCCCTGAACCCGCCTACCGGATGCCATTTCCATCCCCGCTGCCCCCTGGCAACAGATCGCTGCCGGGAAGCTTATCCGCCTCTGGTGGAAGTGGCACCGGGACGACAGGCAGCCTGCTGGGAAGTGAGCGCCGGCTGATGAAAAGTATCAGCCTTTAACACCGCCTTCCGACAATCCTCCGGTGAGATTCTTCTGTATGGCCATGAAGAGGACGATTACCGGCAGCGCCGTCAGCATCGAACCGGCCATGATACGGTCCCAGATGGCGTTCTTGGATACAAAGAGGCTCCGCAATCCGATGGGCAGGGTGTAGAGCTGCTCATACCCCCTCAGAAACACCGATGCGAAGAGAAACTCGTTCCATGCGATCATAAAGCAGTAGATGAATACCGTCACGATGGCAGACCAGGATAAAGGAATGACAATACGCCATATGATTCCGAATCGGGACACCCCCTCGATGAGGGCGGCTTCTTCGATGGAATAAGGTATGGTGCGGAAGAAATTTCCCAGCATGTAGAGGGAAACCGGCAGGGTCTGTACAAGGTAGATGATAAGCAAAGCCGTAAAAGTTCCCGCAGGCGTGGCCAGGAAACCCAGAGCTACGGCAATCCTGTAGAGAGGAATAAGCAGTAGGATTCCCCCGATCATATAGACGAACAGGACACCCCTTTGTATTACCGCTCGCCCCCTGTACCGAAGTCGGCTGAAGGAATAGGCCCCCATGATTGCCAGTAGAAGCGAAAATATCGCGGCCAGTGTGGACAGGGACAGGGAATTCCGGAAGTACTTCAGGAACGGGAAAACATCGCTGCTGTCTTTGTACTTATCCAGAATCTCGTTCTTCTGCTGCTTCGTCAGGTCGGAATCGTCCAACAGGTCGAGAACCGACTGCGGGACGTTTTTCTCGTCCTGACCGATGTTCAGCAGTTCCTTGTAGGCGTCCGGATTCACCTGGGTGGGAATCAGCGAGGGATTGCCCCAGTCCCACTGGTACTTGAGAGACGTGGAGATAATCTGCAGAAACGGGAATATGCTGAATGTCACGATGAGAATAATAAGTAGAAATAAACCGATTTTACCGGGAATGCTCCTGGCTTTTACCATTTGAGTACCTTCTTCACATAGAACAGGATAAAGCCGATCAACAATGCGAATTGCAGAATAACCAATGCCGAGCCCTGGCCGAGATCAACCACACCGACAAAAGCCTTGAAATAGGTGTAGATTGACAGCACCTTCAGGTTATCGGTGAGCAGAAAGATATCTTCGAACTTGTTGAAGTTCCAGATAACCCGCAAGAGAACGATAGACCCCAGGACGAAATAGAGTTCCGGCATGGTGATGAATCGGAACTGCTGCCATCGACCGGCACCGTCGACATCCGCAGCTTCGTACATGCTTTTATCGATTGCCTGCAGCCGGGCGAGGATCATCAGATAGGTGAACGGAAAGTTTTTCCAGATACTGAAGACAATGGCAACCCACAGCGCAGTTTCCGGATTGCCGATCAGGTTGAATCTCTGCTCGAAGAGCCCCAGCCTCTCAACCATCACATCCATAAAAATTCCGTTTACCGGGTCGAAAATGAATTTCCAGGCGTACACCACGGAGAAAACCGGCGCTACATACGGAAGGAGAATCAGACTGCGCACAAGTCCTCTCAGGGGAAATGTCTTGTTCATGACTATGGCCACGCCGAGCCCTACCAATGTAGTACCCAGGGTGGTTCCCACGACATAGACAAGGGTTATCATCACAGATCTCCAGAATTCCGGATCACTGACGATATTCCTGTAATTCTCCAGTCCGACGAAGGTATCCCGGTCCATCAGGGAAACCTTGAAGAAGCTCGAGATGATGTTTGTTATAATTGGATAGAGTATCAGGCTGAGGATGATAATTGTGGCCGGCAGGACAAGCCACCAACCCAGCATGGCTTCCTTCTGCTCAAGACTTCTGGTTTTTTTCATATTCGATTCTCCCGGATCAGACAGGCAAAGAAGGGAGAGACGGCCGGGCCGTCTCTCCCTTTCATGAGTACTGAGTACGTTGTTACATCAGCTTGCGCATTTCCGCTTCAGCCCAGTCCATGGCTTTATCAACACTCATGCCCTCCTGGGTAATCTTGTAGATCATCTGAGGGATAATCTGCTTCGAGTAAATCACGCTGGCTGCGTCGATCCTCTTACCGTCAACAATACCGAAGGTTTCGATGCTGTCCAGGCCGTTGATAATCTCGGCCATTTTATCAGTGCCGTAATTCTCGAAGAGGCCCTTGGGATCCTGCTGGAACCGGGGATTCACGGCAATATCCTTGATGACAGGATTCATTCCGCCGGGAGCCATGTGCAGGAATGTAATGTAGGCATTGGGGGAGAACAGATACCGGACGAATTTCTGGGCCGCAGCGGTCTCTGCGGCATTCCCGGTGTCGGGGAAGGCCAGGGAGACAATAGTCCCGTAGCCGGCATCCTGAGTGTTGGTGATGATTGGTGCCATACGGGTATTTTTCACGAGATCGGGGTCGAAGCTGGTTCCCGCCAGTTCGGCAAAGTTCTCGCTGGTGAGGGATCCGGCGGCATTTTCGGCCAGGGCCAGATCGTCCATGATGTAGGTGGAGTAGAAGAACATGGCCATCTTATTCTGAATGTAGTAGTCCCGGGCACGCCAGGTCTGTGGACCGGGAGGATTATACTGAGCCAGTTCAGCATAATATTCTAGGGCTTCCTTCATCTCCGGTGAATTGAAAATCAGCTTACCGTCTCTATCGAAGAGACCGGCACCGTTGGACATGGCGAACTGGGTGAAGCATTGCTCCGCGTAAGCTTCAGCCATGGTTCCCACCAGGATACCATACTGGTTATTGCCGGGATCGTAGAAGTATTCGGCGGCTTTAATGATGTCGTCCCATTTTTTGGGGGGATTGAGGCCGGCTTTCTCAAACCAGTCGGCCCGGTACCAGATGCCCTGAACCCAACCGTGGAAGGGGACGGAATAGTAGTTGCCGCCGGAACCGGTCTGATTCAACTTGAGAACTCCGTCGTAGAATTCATCGGCACCGATATCATTAATCAGATCGGTGGCGGCCGCTTCATTCAGCAGGCCGGCGGTGCCGAAGGCAACGGTGTTCGGGGTGGCGGCCTCTAACAGAGCGGGGAGAGTTCCCGCGGATGCGGAGGTATTCATCTGGGTGGCCATTTGGTTTTCATCCACCGCAATGACTTTAACCGTGATATCCGGGTTCATCACCTGAAAGGTGTCAACCAGGACGCCGATGGTAGCGAGCCGATCGGATTGGGTCTGGGTGGTCCAGTATTCGATGGTAACCGGACCGGAATCAGCCGCAGCTTCGGTGTCGCCGTTGGCATAAGCCATACTCAATACCGCGATCGCCATCAGGGCGATCAGTGCAAGACGTTTCATAAGCGCTCCTTTAAAACATTTTGATTTTGGTATTATTCATTTTCATACCGGTACCCGTGCTATCACAACGTCAATTTGGTACCGGTATGGTACCGCTTCGATCTCGGGTGGGCCTTAATGCTTCAGCAGGTGCTGGCAGAAGTCTTTAAGTCGTGAGTCCTGAGCGGCCTTCATAACCACGATACGCTCGTGGACGCCAAGTTTCCTGTAGATATGACAGATGTGGTTCTTCACCGTCTGTTCCGAAAGATAGAGGTGTTCAGCTATGACCGGATTATCATATCCCCGGGACATCAGGAAGAGGACTTCCCGTTCACGGTGGCTCAGCTTTTCTATAGGGAAAGGTCCCTCGGCATCCTTTTTCACAGGCGGTTTAACCAGGTGGGACACGACGTCTGGAGAGAGCTGGATTGTTCCTGCCATCACGGCCCGTATAGACTCCAGGAGCATCTTTGATGGTATATTCTTCAACAGGTAACCCACCGCACCGTATGACAGGGCGTCGTGTACATAGTCATCGTCATCGAAAGTGGTGAGTACCAGAATGGAAATATCCGGAGCCGCCTCATGAATACGCCTGGTAGCTTCCACGCCGTCCATCACGGGCATGCGGATATCCATGAGAATCAGATCGGGTTTATGCTCAAGAGCCAGCCGTACCGCCTGCTCTCCATTATCCGCAGTCGCCACTACTTGAATTTCGTCATCCTGGATTTCGAGGACCGTCTTGAGGTTCTCGACGAACAGGCGCTGATCATCAGCCAGCAGTATTCTGATCGGCATCAACCTCCTCCTCGTTCGACAGGGGTATCATGGCTTTCACCTCGAAACCGTCGGGCCCGGGTCCCACCTGGAGATTGCCTCCCAGTGCATCCACTCTCTCCCTCATTCCGGATATGCCGATTCCTTCCTTGATATCACCGGAACTCTTCCCATTATCCCTTACAATGATACGAAGTGCATCCCGATCCTGCCAGAGGTAAATCACTATCTCGGTAGCCATGCCGTGACGGAGTGAATTCGTCATTCCTTCCTGGACAAGACGGTACACCGCTTTCTCAACGGCAAGCGGCCATCGGACGGAAATATTCCCGAATTCAGCAATAACCTTGATCCCCGAAACTTCACTGAACGCATTGACAAGCCTCTGTATGGCGGACAAACCCGATATCGTGGGATCTTCACGCGCACGGAGCTGCCGCATCGTCTGACGGGTCTGTTCCAGACAGAGGGATGCCTCTTCCACGGACTGATCTATTAGCCGGACCGTTTCTTCGGGCCTGGTGGGTAATTGCAGGGATGCGGCTTCCAGCATCACCCGGATATTCGTCAGCGAATATCCCACGGTGTCGTGGATCTCCCGGGAGACCCGCCGGCGTTCCTCAGCGATGGATCGACCACTGATCTCCTGGGCATATCCCTGATAACCCAGGTTCGCTTCGGCCAGCTTGGACACGGCCAGGTCCAGACGATCAACAGAATCACGCCAACTTCTCTCACGATCCGTCATGAAGCTCAGCCCCATGGAGAGGATCGCAGAAGGAAGTGTGAAGGCCAGAAAGATCAGAAGTCCATTCCGTCCCAACGACGGAGTCAGGACACCGAAAACAAGCTGCTCCGGCACGATGACGATAAGAATCACTAGAGTAGACCCGAGAATGATACCTGCGGCCCAGGGCGGTTTCTGATGAAATCCGACTTCCTGGAAGATTGCGATCAGCAGGAGAACCGGAATCAGTGGATAGCCGCCGGTGGTGAAGCCGATCAGACATGTGATACCAATGCGAAGAAATAAGGTGAAACGCGAATTGCCTTCGTCTCCGAATATCCCGAGGATTACCAGAAAACCGGATAAACCCAGAAGAAATCGATATTGCCACATGAATCGTTCAAGAAACGGAAACTCGTCCACAATGTTGGGTACCAGCAATATGACACCGGCATGAATGATAAGGGAGGACAGTGCGGTGGCAATGCGGAAACGGCGCCCGGCATTCATACCTTAAGGATTCTAACCCAAAGGATTCTATCCCAGCAACGCCAGACTGAACCAGGGCACATAGGTTATGAGTAAAACTGCGACGATAAGTACAAGCAGGAAAGGCACCACCTGCCTGTAAACCCGGCTCATCGGTTCGTTGAAGGTATAACTGGCCAGGAAGAGATTCATCCCCACCGGCGGTGTCAAGTATCCCAGCTGCAGGTTGGCCAGAAATATCACCCCGAGCTGTACCGGATGCACCCCGTAGAGGGCGCCCAAAGGTACGATAAGCGGTGCCACCACCAGAATGGCCGAATAGATATCCATCAGAGTTCCGGTTATCAGCAGCGCCAGGTTGAGAAGTATGAGAAAGACGAATCTGGATGAGATATGGTCGCGAAAAAATGCCGTCAGCATGGTAGGAACCTGGGCGTCCACAATGAAGTAACTCAGGCCTTTGGCCATGGCCAGGATTACCAGTACGCCTCCGATTACCGGAACGCCCCGACGCAGAACCCGGGAGATAAGATCCAGGGACAATTCTTTCGTGACTAAGGTGAGCAACAGTGTATATACGACGGCCAGGGCAGACGTTTCCACCACTGTGGTGAGTCCCGTGAAGTAGGAAACCAGCAGGATGACGGGCAGCAGCAGATCACCGAGGGCACTATTGAAGGCCAAACGGAATTCACGGAATACAAACGGGATTCTTTCGCTCTTGTTCCTGGCGGCCCGAACGATACCCATAGTCGAAAGAGCCACCACCAAGAGGATACCCGGAAGCAGTCCGCCGAGGAACATGTCCTTGATGCTGATCTGCGCCACGACACCGTACATGATGATGGGAAGTGCCGGAGGAAAAAGCAGTCCGACGCTTCCCGAGGAGGTGATGAGTCCCCTGGAGAAGTCTTCACCGTATTGTTTACTTTCCACCAGTACCGATGCCAGCAGGCCGCCGAGGGCCAGAATCGTTACTCCGGAAGCACCGGTAAAGGTCGTGAAATAGGCACAGGCCACAACGGCCACCACCGCCAGGCCGCCGGGAAGCCATCCCAGGGCCGCACGGAAGAAGCGGACAAGCCTCTTCCCGGAAGAACTCTCGGAGAGCAGATAACCTGTGATGGTAAACAGAGGTATTGCAGGAATCATGTTTCCCGTAAGCAGATTGTAGGCTTCATTCGGTAATGTAGCCAGCATGCCCCAGTTTCCGGAAAAGAGGAACAAGGCCGTCCCACCCAGCATGACGTAAATGGGCAGTCCCCGGACTCCCAGAAAGATAAGTGCTGCTATAAGCGGCCAGCGAAGCCAACGGAAAATACTCCAGAAAACTTCCTGACTGTCGTAGAAAGCGAAAGGAAGATCGGGAAAGGCGACTTCGAGAAGATTTACGATGCTCACCCAGGAAAAAACAATTCCCAGAAACAAACCCAAAGCCAGCCATGGTGAGGCTTTTTCCCGAGGTCGCCAGAGAGCCCGAAGCGACATGGAAAGATAACCGATGGGTAGAATAATAAGAATCAGCCGTATCGGCAGTACGCCGACTGTCTCACCCGGCCCGAATCCACGAACCAGAAACGATGCCGAGGCAACGGCAAATGCCATGTTTACCGCCGTGACGGTAACGCCTTTCATAACATCGATATTTTTCCAGAAACGCCCTTCCGGTTCGGCCGAGGAGCTCAAGGAAAGATGCACATCCTCCCTGGACGCGGTGATACCCCCAACCCATGCGACCCAAACCACCACATGGGTGAGAAAACCGGTGGACCAGATGAGACCTGATCCGCTGATTTTCCTCAATACAATCTCGATAACGGGAACAAGCGCCAGGGCCAGCAGGCAAACACCGCCAATCAGATCTTCGATAAATGCAACACGGTCGCCCCGGAAACGCTTCTTTGTATCAGCCATCGATTATCCTAAACATATTTTATTTCCTGATCCCTTCCAGCTCGCTCAATAAGTTGTTGTAAACCTCAGTAGGAATAGCCTTGCCCTCACCAACCATCAGTTCATGCCCGCTCATCATAACGGATTCCCAGGCATTAATTCCTTCTTCATCAAGAGGAACCTGCTTCAATCCGTTCTCCAGCATCACTCTCATCGCCTCTTCATTCAGGCGGACGGATTCGGCATAAAATTCCCTTGCAACATTCCGCATGGACGTTTTCAGTTCATCATGGAATTCCTCAGGGATTCGCGACCATGTTCTTTCGGTCATTACAAGGCCGCCGATTACCGGGGCCACCCTGTATTCGGTTATGTACGGGGCCAGGGCGAACCACTGGAAGGCACCCGCTCCCACAGGAGGTGCAATGAATACGTTCGCAAAACCGCTCTGAAGAGCTACCATGATTTCGTTGATACTCACGGGAACGACATTGAATCCCAGTGACTTGAATGCCGAGCTTATCTCACTCTCGGTATTATCCACCGCCAGAGTTTCTTTTTTAAGATCGTCGGGGCTGTAAATCGGCCGTTGACCGAATATATAGGCCCATCCGGATTTCGACCAGGCCATGATTTCGAATCCCTCTTCCCGAAACTTCTCGTCGAATCGATCCACATAATGATCCAGGACATAATCAAGTTCTTCTTCATCCTGCAGCAGACCGGGCAGTGTGAACACAAAGGTTTCAGGCACCATCACTTTAAGTCCGTATGCGGAGAAAACCCCGGCGTCTATCTGGCCGATGCGCATTTTCCTCACCATGTCGCCTTCATCCCCGGCAATTCCGCCGGGATAGATTCTCATACGAACACGACCACCGGTGATTTCACTCCACTCATCAGCCATTCGCCTGAGTGTATTGTCCCACTCGGTCCCTTCAGGAAGAGTACTGGCAAGCTTGATGGTGAGGGCAGAGAGCGACAGGGGCAATTGAAGCAGAAACAGGAGAAGAACGATGAGTCGCAAGAGACTCTTTTTCATGTTATACATCAGCTTGATACCTTTAAAATAAACATGAGTGCAATTTACCTCAAGCCTTCCAGTGCAGAAACAAACTTCCGGAACAGATCGTCATCAATCCACTTCCCCTCGCCGACAACAAGCTTATGTCCGCCGGTCATGACATCGTACCACTGCTGCAACTCCGCCGGGTTGAGCTTCTCTACCTGAAGCCCGTGACGATTCATGACATTCATTGCTTCGGTATTGAGGCGCTCAGACTCCGCGTAGAAGTCCCGGGCAACCGTTTCTGTAGCTGCCTTCAGTTCATCATGATAGCGGTCCGGAATCCGATTCCAGGTTCTTTCACTGATAATAAAGCCTCCCAGTACCGGAGCCAGAGGAAAGTTGATCATATGAGGTGCCAGGGCGAACCACTGGTAGGCCGCGGCCGCCATGGGAGGAGCGTAAAACGCGCTTACCATACCGCTCTGTAAAGCCACCATAAGTTCACTCAAGGCTGTGGGCACGACATTGAATCCAAGGGCCTTGAAATTCATCGCCAGCTCTTCATCGGCGCTGCTCACCGACAGTTTCTCGTTCATAAGCGAATTCGGAGTCCTGAGAGATTTCTTAGCAAAAAAGTAGGCCCAGCCGCTCTTGGACCAGGCAAGAATCCGAAATCCCTCATCGATGAAATCCTCATCGAATCCCGAGGCGAATTCATCGATGACATAATTGAGTTCAGCTTCGGATTGCAGTATTCCCGGCAGGCTCATGACAAAGGTATTGGGAACAATGGATTGCAGGCCGAAAGTGGTAAGGACACCGGCATCCAGCTGACCGAAGCGCATCTTGCGTATCATATCGGCTTCATCTCCGGCGACACCGCCGGGATAAATCCTCATTCTCACCTGTCCATTGGTGATATCCGACCATTCGGCCGCCATGCGTTTCAGAGATGAATCCCATGCGGTTCCTTCCGGGAACGGGCTTCCCAGTTTCACAGTCAGAGCCAAAAGCGGTGTGAGCGAGACAAACAGAACAAGAAAAATGAATAAGCCTGTTTTTTTTAATATTATCATCATTGAATCCTTTGTTTTTTCCTATAAAACAACCAGAAAAAAGTACTCGATATTCTCGAGCAGCCATCGGGCTTTGTTCTGGTATATGAGAATCATCAGCCGGGAGTCGGGATTGGCTTCCGGATCTATCAAAAGAGCCTCGTCGAGATACCTGCGGAAACCCGTGACATCCTGCTCTTTCACCGAGACAGCCGTGGCCATGGTGAGATGAGGTGAGGGATCGGTTCCCTCTGAAAGGGCCAGAGCCCGGTAATAATGGTAGAATGCCCGTTTCTCAGTATCGTCTCCGACTCCTGCAGCGGCATAATAATCATCCATAAACGTCGTGGCGGCGGGACTTCGCTCCCGCATGGTCACCAGTATCGATGAAGGAATAGAAAGCTGGAGCTGTATCATGATGTCATGAATCCCGGGATTGGTTTCATCCAGTTCCAGTGAGCGGTAGAGAAGTAGAGTCGCCTTGTCCAGGGTCATGGCGAGCTCCATATCGAAGGGATCGGTACTTGCCATTCCGAGCCAGGCCATACCCGCCCAGTAGGCCGCATCGGCATCTTCTTCCTCAAGCAGAGCCATGGCTTCGTCGTACTCGCCGGCCTCAAACAGGGCCTCGAATTCCTCATGTCTGAGATACAGGGCCTGCAGCAGATAGTCCCTGCCCCGGAGATAGAGTTTCTTGGCCCTTTTCCGTCCCTCATCGGCCTCGCGCCAGTACATATCGTCCAGCATGTCGGCAGGCATCTGGACGAAAGCACCGGAATACATAACAAAATTCTTCCCGGTGGCCGCTGCCAGGTCGGAGTTCTCCGGGTCTTTTTCCAGGATAATCTCGTACAGTTTCAAGGCCAGGGGCAGGGAATCGGCCACGAGCTGTGGATCGTTATCCGAGGTGAATGCTCCGGAGCCTTCCGGGGATGAAAGCATATCCGATACTGAACTGATGGCAGCCCTCTCGATGGTTTTACATGATACGAGTGCAAATACCGCCGAAGCGGCAATAAACAGGAGAAAACCCTTCTTCATACGAACTATTATTATTTTTAACGCTCCGGTACACAAGATGTTACAGGTAATTAAGTATGTCGGGCACCTGTCCGGATATCCGGCGATAGGCCGTCGGCATAGGCAGCTCCTGCAGTTTTTCCAGAGGGAAAAAGTTTGTATCAGGAAGCCCGATTACCGGAGCTGTTCCCCGTTCGTCGTTACGCCGGAAAATCCGGGGCTGGAGAACTTCCCTGTAACGGGTATAGGCATGAATCTGCTCCGACAATTCACCTGCGGGTTCCCACCATTTCTCAAGCCCCTCGATTTCAGACTCAGCCGGAAAAACCCAAAGCCCTTTGCCGATACCTTTCATCCTTTTCCGCATCAGGATTCTTCCGCCGTCATAGAGGATAGCCAGTCTTGTCTTTTTTTGAATGACCTCCTGGCGGCGCCGCGGTGGTATGCTTTCCTGCCGTCCCTCCAACCGGGCCAGACAGCATAAGGCGAGGGGGCAGTCCCCGCAACGGGGAGATCGGGGGGTACAGACCAGCTGCCCCAACTGCATCAGCGCCGCGTTCATCTCCCCGGGATTCTCAAGAGGCATCAGTTCTTCTACGGCGCTTCTGAAAACCGTTTCCAACTCTTTGTCCCAGATCTCCCGGGCACTCAGTCGCTGGGCAATACGCCGGCCGTTGGCGTCGATGGCCGCCCTGCGCTTACCGAATGCGAAAGACGCCACCGCCGCCGCAATGTACTCCCCCACTCCCGGCAGACGCCGAAGTTCGGCAGGTTCTTCAGGAATGCGGCCCCCGTAAGCCGTACGGATCTCTGCTACAGCCACCGCAAGATTACGGGCCCGGTTGTAATAACCCAAACCCTCCCATTCTCTGAGCACCTCTTCCTCATCGGCGGCAGCCAGAGCTTCAGGACTGGGGAAGCGTTTCATCCAGCTGCGGTAACGAGGCTCAACGGCAGCGACAGTGGTCTGTTGAAGCATCACTTCAGAAACCCAGATACCCCAGACATCCAGTGAATCCGATGAACCCGCCCAGGGGTAGGAAACGCCATGCACCCGGAACCATATCAGGAGAGCTTCGGCGGAATCCTCGTTGAGATTAATCGTCATTATCGACGAAAACGCCCGTCGGTTCCGAACCCCCGAATTGAGAGGCGAAGGCATTCCATACCGGATCGTCGGGAGGCGGCGCGATAATCACCACCCGGCCGTCCCGGGTAGGGTGGGCCACTTCCAGACGCCGGGCATGCAGATGAATGCCGCCGTTACGGTTGGACCTCTTTGCCCCGTACTTCAGGTCGCCCTTCACCGGGCAGCCGATAGCCGATAGCTGTGCGCGGATCTGATGATGCCTGCCGGTGAGGAGTTCAACTTCCAACAGCCAGTAACGCTCGGAGGCCCCCAGTAGCCGGTATCGGAGCCTGGCTTCCCTGGCACCCGGGATGTCTGAACTCACCCGACTGGCGGTATTGGTACGGCCGTCTTTCTTCAGCCAATCCACCAGCTCCCCCTCAGGATTCCCCGGCGGTGCTTCAGTGACGGCCCAGTAGATTTTACCGGTATCCCTTTCCCGGAAGGACGCGGTGAGCCGGGTGAGAGCCTTGGAGGTTTTCGCCAGAATCAGAGCGCCGCTGCTGGGCCGGTCGAGACGGTGGGGAAGACCCAGGAAAACGTTTCCCGGCTTGCCGTCCCTTTCCTTGATGAACGCTTTCATGGCCTCAAGGACGCAGGCATCGCCGGTTCGATCGCCCTGCACCAGCATACCGATAGGCTTGTTCACGACGAGAACGTGATTGTCTTCGTACAGGATGTCGGGAACCGTCATAAGCGCATAGTGTACAGGCGGGTCAGTGGTGGCGCCAGAGGTCAACAAGGAGAAAGATGCCTATCAGCCCTGAGAACAGGAAACCCAGGACGCCGATAACGGGAATCCCGAATACCAGGGGCGGTATGAGGGACTGCACCAGGATTGAGGAACCCATAATCATGGCGGCCAGCAGTATCGCCGCCGAGAGCCGGGTTACAACCCTCTTCAGGGTGGTATCGATAGTCTTCATATCTTTCAATTCGAATTCCATCCTGAGCTTACCGGCCTTGAGCAGGCTCAGGAGGTCTCGGGCTTCCCCGGGGAAATCCCGGATAAAACGCAGGGTATCTCCGGAGGCCCCGGCAATCTGTTCGGCAATTCTATCAGGATTCAGTTCCTTGCGGATCATGCGTTTGGCAAAAGGGCGGGAGGCCCGGATGAAATCGAAATCAGGATCCAGGCCGCTGGCGATGTCCTCGATTGTGGAAAGGGCTTTGCCCAGCAGGTAGAAATTCGATGGTATCTCGATTTCGTAACGCCGAATCAGTGCCATCATGGCCGAGACCATTTCTCCGATATCAAGACGTCCGAAAGGCCGGGAGAGGTAATGTTCGATTATGTGCTCCATATCCATGGTAAGCCGCCGGGCGACGTCGGGGTCACGGTAGCCGGACCAGCCCAGAACGGCCCTTACCGCCCGGACGGCATCGGAGCGGATGAGGGCGGCCAGAAGATCGGCCAGAAAGACCCGCTGACTGGGAAGGATGCTCCCCACCTGACCGAAGTCCAGGA
>JAUVIY010000272.1 GCA_030592625.1 Spirochaeta sp.
ATCTCGATGGGGGTGAAAGAACGTCCTTCAAGGGCCCAGGATGCCGAGGCGACACCACCTTCGTCAATAACAGTCCCCGAGACTCTAAGGGTACCTGCAGACCATGCACCGTATTCAGGACCGTCAAGTTCCCATTCGGGTGAATCGAGATCGGTGAGTATCAGCAGGGTTCGGGATGCCGAACCGTCGGCCATCACAACCCTGACCGGCCCACTCAGCCCCGGGAGGAGGCTTTCGATTGTGAAGGACAAACCTTTCGTCCTGAGACGGAAAAGCGGACTCTCTGGCTCGATTACAGCACCTGTGGTTGAAGCACCGGAAGTCCAGCCCTGCAGCGGCTGACCGGATTGGAGAATGGCGGCGCCGTCTTTTTCCCTCAGGAAGGGGAGCGGCAGATTCACCGCTTCGTCACCCATGCGGGGATCGGGCACATTGCCGCTGTCATCCGGGGCGGCCTGAATGTAAAAACCCGATCCAAGAACCGCTTCTCCACCGTACCCGTCGGCAGCCCGGAGTATAAAGTTACGGGAACCGGGTTCCTCGCCTTTTCGAACTGGAATACTGAAAGTCAGACGGTCGGACCTCTCCGGATCGGCCTTGAGGGACAGCGTGGTTTCCTCACCGCCGGCGAGGATATAGGTGAGTGCGATTTCTTTGCCGGCATCAGAAATTACCGATCCCAGGATTGTGCCGCCGGAATATGAGAGGATAGAGCCCGGAGTCCATTCAACAGGCACCTCGGCAGAATTGTCGGAGATACTATCCAGAGTGATAAGCGGTGCTTCCGGGGCAACCCGGAATGTCAGTTCCACCGGTTCCCCCTCGAGGCCGAAACGGTCCTCGGGAGTCAGTTCAATTTTCACGATACCGACCGGTAGCCCGGGTAGATCCAGACGCCAGGAGCGTTCGACTTCGTCGATTCGCCCTTCGGCGTCACCGGCGTTCCAGATGATGGCACCGATGCCGTCGTCATCGGAGAAAACACCGGTCAGGTGGGTCTTGCCCAAGTGAAAAACAACATCCGGAAGTGCATCGGCATTATCGACAGTCAGCGTCGGTAAATCGGATTCAGAATCCAGAGGAATACGGACTTTCTGCTCGGAAACATTGCCGGCACCGTCGGCAGCCAGTATGACGATATCAAGTTGCTTGTCTTTCAAGCCGGAGAGATTCAGGGGCCATGTCCACCATGGATTACCGGGAGTTACCGGAACATTGACAGGTTCATTCTTGCCGACAAGAATCCGGAGGCTCACCACCCCGGAGAGATCCGAAGCTGTTCCGGCGAGAAAGACGTTGCCCGGAACCGCTTCCGCACCGTTTTCACCGATAATCGGCAGTTCAAGGGAAACGACCGGACCCTGATTGTCAACGAAGAACAGGAATGGGACTTCGGAGATACTGCCCTGGGTATCGATTCCCCGGAACCACCAGACCACCGGGCCTTCTTCCATATCCCGGCTGTCCAGACTCACGTCAAAAGACGCGGCACCGGTTTCCTTGTCCTTTGAAAATCTCAAGTGTTCCCAGTTCTCCCCCCCGTCCCGGGAGATTTCAAGCTTCTCGATGCCGTTTGGGTCTTCAAGTAATCCGGAGAATATGGTTTTCCCGGAAATAAGGGCGCCGGACACGGGTTCTGTAACACCGCCGACAGGGGCCGAGGTATCCACGATAAAAGGAATCGTAACGACCGGGCTTTCAAGCCCGTTCAAATCGACGGTCTTCACCGCCATAATGTGAGGTCCGTCCCCCAGGGCTCCGGCGTCCAGAACCGCAGACCAGGCTTCCGCTCCGGAAGCCGGTCGCCAGGAACCGTCGTTGATACTCACTTCAACCCTTGAGATACCGTCATCATCCCGTGCCGTACCGATGATGGGCAGCATCCGTCCCACACGGTCACCGGGTTTGGGATGGGCCACTGCAACCACAGGAATATCAGTTTCCGGATCTACTTTAAAGTCGTAAGGGCCCTCAATGCGGACATTGCCCGCTTCGTCCACAGAGCGGATCACCAGATTGTACTTGCCCTCTTCCAGCTCATCCAGATCGATAGCATAAGTCCAATGGGAGTTGCCGGAGACCGGCTCGAAGGGGTACTCGTCGGATTTGCCTCCGGCGTGAAGGGGAAGAGTTATAGCAAGCAGTATAAGGCCTGCCGCTGTTATTCCAGGTCTGTTTAAAAGGCTGGCAATCTTCATACGCATCTCCTTATTCCAACCTCATGCGTACGTATCGGTAATTTGATGAGTGGAACCCGATGGACATTGAGTAATTCACGGCTCCCAGATCCTCGGCCTTACCAACAGCTGAGATTCTCAAGTCATCGACGGTATTCAGCAGGGGAACCGTACCGTGTTCCCAGGTTCCGTCATCCCTCATATAGGCGAACTTGAGACCGGAAAAGGTACCCACGTTGGAGGAATCAAGGTATCCGACGACCGGTCGGTATATATCATCGGCATCACCGTAGATTCCGTTCACCGGATCGTGGTACAGATCCAGGTCGGCAAAGGCTCCCATATTCCCGTCGCTGTCGATAACATCGGTCACATCGAAGGTGTAGGTGGAACCGGCACCGGGATCCGGTGCGGAATAGTAGATAAGGTCTCCGGTGGAAATCTTATACGCGGTGATGTGGATCCTGCCGTCGGGATCGATGCGGACGCTGGGATACTTGCCGATGTAGCTTAAGTCTCCGATTACGTTCTGGTCGACCCAGTCGGCCCCGGAAATATGGTTGATCGGATCGACCGTGGTTGCCCGTGTCAGGCGAAGGGTGGCATTGGCGGTATCGTAGTAAACGATGACAGGTCGACCGGCACCATCTATGGTTATATCGCTGTAGAGACCGACGTCACTTCCGTCATCTCCTACATCTCCGGGGGCCCCGACGTCTCCGGAAATGATGTTCTGGTCGAAGTTGCCGGGATTATCGTAAACGTATTCTTTGTTGTCCGTCGCCGCGTTCTCCGTTGCATCGAATGTCAGGTTGAAGATATCAGTTCCATCATCGCTGAAATGGGCGTATTTCAATGCTTTGGAGTAGTTATCATAATAGGAAATATGGATATCCGTCGAACCGTCATTACCGGTGGCAACGAGGCGGGGATTCAGGAATTGCCATAATCTCTGGTCGTCGGAGAAACGCTCCACCTCTTCCGCGCGTATTCCATTTACCGTAGAGCCATAGGGGTAACGATTTGGCCAAACCCATGTATCAGCATTATCCCCCCAAAGGACCAACCCTCCGGATCCGGTGGACCAGTTGGTGCCACCGTAAAAATTGGCCAGATGAGCCACATATGGCGAACCGCTGTCATTCATGGCTATATCGGTGAACTCCGACGGATCGTAGATCCGGAAAATACCTGCATCCGGGACACTGTCATTATACGGAGTCCCTTCATTGGAAACGTAGACTCGTGCTGAACTGTATTCCGACCAGGAACCCCATAACGTCCCGTCTGTCGGATCAGAAGCCATGGCGCCCCAGACTGCATCGGCTGAACCGGCCATCACACCGGCTACATCCCAAACCATGATGTATCGGTTATCCGTCCAATCGGCATCGCTCGACCAGGTTGAATCCGTGAAATCACTCTCGTCGAAATCCCCATAGTAATTCATCAAATTGATACTATTGGTTTGCATCGCCAACCAGCCGGAATTAACAATACCCAGTGCCTGGGCCTGCACTTCCTTACGGTCTCCCGACACGCCTGGACTGTTGAAATTCGCGTATGCCGCAGCCAGATTCGGCTGGGTCGGATCTCCGACAGCGCCGGGAACCATGCCGACAGTGGTTCCAAGGTTGAAACCGCTGATCTTCAGATAGGAATCTTCGCGGATCGGCCAGGCACCGTACTTGCTCCGGGTGATTTCCATATCCGCCGTATAGGTACTGTTGCTGATCGTTACGTCGGTGATGAACGGCATGACATCCATGGTGAAATTGTCGGCGGTAACATCAACCACCGGCGTGTTCGTATTACTCGATTTATCGGTAGCCACAGCAGTCACGCGGATGTCGTCTGCCGCGCCGCCGGTGATTGTCGCGGTATCGAATTCGAAGCTCCAGGCTATGATGTGGCCGCTGCTCTCACCGTAGCTCTCGCTGGAAATATGAGCTGTGCCGATGACGCCGGC
>JAUVIY010000130.1 GCA_030592625.1 Spirochaeta sp.
ACCGGCGGCCGGATGTTTCTCCCGAACCATGGCCAACACCCTTGCCACCGGAGCAGCCCTGTATATCAGCAAGGAGAGACTCTACAAATCATATGAAGAAATGGCTGCGGCTGAAGGTGCTCGACCCGACGGAATCGATTTCGCCGTCATCGTCACACCGAACAAGTCGCATTACCCGATCGCCAAAGTATTTCTGGAAAACGGTATCAATGTTGTTTGCGATAAACCTCTCACCACAGATTCATCCGAAGCCGAAGAGTTGGCGCAGCTGGCGAAAGAAAAGGACCTGCTTTTCGCCGTCACGTATACCTATTCAGGATATACCACGGTGAAGCACGCCAGGGCGATGATTGCGGCCGGTGACATCGGAGCCGTCCGATTCGTCAACGCCGAGTATCCCCAGGAATGGCTGGCCGACAAGATTGAAGATTCCGGCCAGAAACAGGCATCCTGGAGATCCGATCCCGCCCAGAGCGGTATTTCGAACTGCGTCGGCGACATCGGCAGTCATATCGAGAATACCGTCACCTACATGACCGGCCTCAGGATTAAACGGCTGTCGGCCAGGCTGGATACCTTTGTTGAGGGTCGTATCCTGGATGACAATGCCACCATCATGCTGGATTATGAAGGCGGTGCAAAAGGCCTCTACTGGTCGAGCCAGATCGCCGTAGGACATGACAACGATCTGTCTGTCCGCATCTACGGCTCCGAGGGTACCATCCGATGGCGCCAGGAAGATCCCAACTATCTTGAGGTGATATACAAGGACAAACCGGCGATGAAAATCTCTCGCGGCCGGGATGGCCTCAAAGACCGGGCAGAGTCGCTGGTCAGAATACCCGCCGGTCATCCCGAAGGCTATTTCGAAGCCCTCGCAAATATCTATAAAACCTACATCGGAGCCCTCATCAAGAAGGCTTCAGGTACCGCCCTGACTTCCGACGATCTGGATTTTCCTCAACCCGAAGACGGCGCCACCGGTGTGAAGTTCATCGAAAAATGCGTGGAGAGTTCGAAGAAGGACGCCGCCTGGCTGGATTTCTGATTGTAGCAACTCGAAATCACTGCCTGTAGATTATGAGCAGTATGATATAGGCGGTATGACAACCCTCCGGCGTTCCTGAGAGGAACACCGGAGGTCAATCAAAGAAAAAAGGTTAATGAAATGACAAGACCTGTAACAATTATCACCGGACAGTTCGCCGACCTTCCCTTCGAAGAAGTCTGCAAGATGATGAGCGGCTATGGCTACGACGGCTTGGAAATCGCCTGCTTAGGCGACCACATGGATGTTCGCAAGGCCGCCACAGATCCCGCATACGTCGAGGAGAAAAAGGTTATTCTGAAGAAGTACAATCTGGGCTGCTGGGCCATCAGCGCCCACCTCGCCGGCCAACTGGTGGGAGACAACTGGGACCCCCGCATTGATACATTCGCGCCGACGGAACTGGCGGGTAAACCGGAAGAAATCCGAGCCTGGGCCGTCGAGGAAATGAAGTACAGCGCGCGGGCCGCTGCGGCAATGGGAGTGAAAGTCGTCACCGGATTCACCGGTTCCCCCATCTGGGCTTACTGGTACTCCTTCCCGCCTACTTCAGAAGAAATGGTGGATGCCGGATTCCAACGTATCAGGGATCTCTGGGACCCCATCTGGGACGTCTTCGACGAAGTAGGGGTTAAATTCGCACTGGAAGTCCACCCCAGTGAGATTGCGTTCGACTACTGGTCGGCCAAGAAGCTCATCGATGTCGTCAAACGGGATACCCTGGGTTTCAACTTCGACCCCAGTCACCTGATATGGCAGAATATGGAGCCCTCCATTCTCATTCGGGATTTCCCGGACCGCATCTATCACGTCCATATGAAAGACGCCGCGGTTGATGATGATCCCCGGAGTGGCATCCTGGGTTCTCACATCGAATTCGGTGATCTCAAACGCGGTTGGAATTTTCGATCACCGGGACACGGGGACGTGGATTTCGAGCTCATTATCCGCGCCCTTAACGAGATCGGGTATACAGGCCCCCTCTCCGTGGAGTGGGAAGATAACGCCATGGACCGCACTTTCGGAGCTCCAGATGCATGTAACTTCGTGAAGTCTCTGAACTTCGCTCCATCCAGTGTCAAATTTGATGGAGCCATGGAGAATTAGCAAGAATCCAGATGCCCCGCCAGGAAATCCCCGAAAAGGGGCTGAATTCCCTTGAAGCGTCGATAATTTTTCTCATATGCCGATACTTTAACCGCTTCAGGTTCAACTGTATCCGTCAATTGAACCATTGCTTCGACTCCCTTACGGAAATCCCGAAACCGGCCGGAACCCACACCGGCCATAATCGCGGCGCCCAGGGCACCGGCTTCATTCTCAGCAGTACGGGTGAACGGACGGTCGAAGATGTCCGCCAACAGACCAACCCATGTATCGGATCGGCTTCCGCCCCCTACCACACGAAACCCATTCAGCGGGAGTTCGTCCGGTAGATTATCGATGTTTTCTTTCAGGTAATAAGCCACACCTTCAAGGACACCTTTGGCAATGTCCCCTCGGGTTGTGGCAAGGGTGAGACCGGAAATCATTCCGGTGACTTTCTCAAGAAAATCCGGTGGGCCGGTTACCGAAAAATTGGGAGAAACCAGGACGGGGCTTGGTTCAGCAGGCATCTCGTCCATAAGGTCCTCATAGATATTGATTCCGCCATTTACGATACCGAGATCGCGTTTTTCAACCAGAAAGGTGTCCCTGAACCATTTCAGAAGAATGCCGCCTTGATTATAAATGAAGGTAACGTATCGATCCGGGACAGCATGATGCTCGGTGTTGAGCCCCCGGGGCAGCATAACGCTTGTATCGGGGCGTTTACCGAAAGGAACGACGATGCAATGGAAGGTCCCCATACCGTACATAGCTGTCCCCTCATCCAGTACACCACAACCCAGGGCGTTGGCGCACTGATCGTGGCTGCCGGCGACAAGCAGAGGGAATCCCTGGATTCCCAGATCTTCAGCAACAGACCGGTCCAACTTTCCGACGACAGTACCTGTGGGAACAAGCTCCGGGAGCTTTGTTGTGTCGATACCCAGCTCTCCGGCCAGAGAGACGTTCCAGGATCGATTTTCAACATCGAATAATAAAGTCCGATTGGCCAGAGAGTAGTCGCAGACCGGCCGTCCCCCGAGCATGAACAGCACAAAACCGCTCCAGAGCAGGAAATGATCGGCTCTCTCGTATACACCTGAGTTCTCCCTGACAGTCCACAGCAGCTTGGTAAGGGCGTAATTCGTTCCCAATGGATTGCCGTTGACGGCATAGAGCTCTTTATCCGTGATGATGTTACGCAATTCATCAAGGTACTCATTACCTCTGACGTCGAAATTCAAAGGGGAATTCCCGAGGATTTTCCGGTCGGCGGTCACCGGAACAAAGGCTTCACCCATTGAGCTCACCGATATTGCTTCAATCACGTCTCCACCGGCGAAGGCCACAGCTTCCCGAATCACCGACTTGACGTCTTCCATCACCGCAGCCGAATCAAGTTCGGCCACGCCTCCGTGACCGGTGATCATGGAATATTCCCTGTAGGATTTCGCCAGCCGTTTCCCCCCTGCATCAAAGAGCAGAGCCTTGCAGCCTATGGTCCCGAGATCGATTCCCAGCAATGACATACAACCCCCTTAACTCAGGAGACGTGTAGCACTGCCCGAGATGAGCAATTCATCTTCCAGTATCGCCCGGACCCGTTGATACAGAGCTTCCACAGCCTTCTCCTCATCGCCATCGGCGACATTTGTCTCCCAGATCTGTCGGAGTTCGGTACCGATATTCATCTTGCAGATACCATGGGTAACGGCTTCCCGGACATGGGTCAGATCTATTCCCGAACCTCCGTGGAGCACAAGAGGAACATCCAGGACATCATCGAGTTTCTTCAGATGTTCCTGATGAATCCGGGCCGTCACTTTCTTCTGTGAAGCGGCAGCTCCGCTGACAGCACCATGAATACTACCAACAGCGACCGATAGCCAGTCACAGCCCGATTCCCGGACGAAACGGACTGCTTCATCGACATCGGTAAAACCTTTACCTGAAGTGAAAAGTTCCTCATAGGGAGGAATGGGACCGGCCTCATGGCCGAGAACCGCACCAAGTTCCGATTCTACAGGGACGTTCACGGTATGGGCCATTTCGGCGATTTCCCGTGTGGCCGCAATATTTCCGCCCAGGTCCAGCCTGGAAGCATCAATCATCACCGAGTCATAACCCAATTCGAGAGCCTCGGAAATGATACTGCGATAATCCACGTTCTTACCGTCCTCGTCGATTACCGGAACATGATCCAGGTGAAGGCGGACTGAATTCTCACAGGCGTATTTCTCGTACTCACGATACACAGCCTCCTGGCTTTCGGCACCGAATTTCCGCCAGTCGATTCGGGATACCTCAATAAGAGCGAATGAATCGGTATCGGCAACAGCCCGGATCATCGGCTCAGTCATGGGAAGGTAGGCGACGTTTAGCGCCGGAATCAGGATATTCTCCTGACGGGCCCGGGTCATGATGTCCTTGATGTTCTTCACTTTCTTTCTCCTGCGGTCAGCGTTTCTGTATTATAAAAAAAGGCCCCCGGATCGTATTCGGGAGCCTCACCATCATGAACCGATTCTAAAGCATCCTCAGAGGTATTGCGATAGTGGATGGAGCGGCGATAATGAAATCCCGGTGCAGATCCGGTCGCTCGAGTACCTGAAAAGATGCCGGGACGGCCTGATCCACAGACCGGTATAGGAGAAATTATGAGATTCATCGGAAACCTGCTTTGGCTCATTTTCGGAGGCCTCATCAGCGCCGTGCTCTGGATAACCGCCGGTATCCTCATGTGCATCACCATAATCTGAATCCCCTTCGGTATACAGGCCATCAAACTGGCGGGATTCACTCTCTGGCCCTTCGGTATGGAAGTCGAAATCGGCGAATTCGGAGTTGGTGGAGCCATCGGCAATGTTATATGGATTATCCTTTTCGGATGGGAACTGGCGGTATACCATATCGTCGCCGCCCTGTTATTCACCATCACCATCATCGGAATTCCCTTCGGGAAGCAGCACATCAAACTCGCCAGGCTCTCCCTCATCCCCTTCGGAGCCCGCATCCGTCAGGCCTGAGGATTCGGCACCGTACCAATCCACTTTCCGGGTTAAAACCATCACCAGGGCGACGATCAGGAATAAGCCGGTGGAGCCGATGAGCAGGGCGTAATCCTCGGACTGCAGGGTTACCCAGAGCCAGAGATAGGCAGCGGTCAGCACGACGGGCATTGCCAGTGATGATGCCTGTCTTCCGGTGATGCTTCGGGCATAAAACGAGATGAGCAGCGTCACCGCTGCTGCTGCCGCGATATAGGCGATATTGAATCCGATGTGTTCCGAAAGTGCCAGCAGCAGAAGATAGAACAGAACGTCGGCGGCTCCGGCCAGAAGGTACTGTACCGGATGTACCCGAAGCTTCCTGAGAGTTTCGAACAGAAAAAATACCACAAAGGGAATAAGGAGGAACAATGCACCGTATTTGACGGAACGTTCCGTCCGGACATAGGCGCCCACCGGCTCCAGCAGTTCCACCCTCAGGGCATGGACGCTCAGGTCGGACGCATTGCCGCCGGGCGCCATACCGTCGGAAGAGTCCCAATAAGGTCTTATGGGACGACTGACTTCAGGAATGCGCCAGCGGGCCGTAAAGCCCTTATCGTCCAGCTGTCTCTCATCGGGGAGCAGGGCCCCCTGGAAAGACGGAGAGGCCCAATTCCCCGACAGCATCAACTCCGAATCCCGTCCGAGGGGCGTCACCGAAACCGATCCGCCTCCGCCTACTTCCATCGACCAGGAGAAATCCACAACCGAACCGGAATCGGGGAGCTCCGGGAGACCGGCGCCGATACCCGTGCCCAGGGACGGATGGCCGACATCCGGCCCGAACTCAACGGGTATCTCATTCCACATCAGGGGTGTCACCTCGCGGATACCCCTCATATCGGCGACTCCGACAACAAGCCGGCATTCCCCGGTCAAGGGAACCGCGCCATCAGGGAACACTTCCGGACCGGGCATGATGAATCCGCCGTCGGCTTTGAGATGAACAGTGTAAATCGGTACTTTGTAGATTCCCCGGAAGCGATACTCAACATCCAGAACCCCGTCAACACTCATATGCTCGGGTAGGAGCGATACTTCTCCCCTTCGTTTGTAGTGGCGTAATTTGCCATCAAGCTCTTCCGACACATCCACCTCATAGGGAAGTACCAGCAGTGGACCCACCATTTCCAGAGAGCCACCGGCGCCGCCGATGATATCCCGGGCCGCCTCATCGGCTCTCAATTCACGCTCATACACCAGAGAGCGGATCATCGTTAATGGAATAAGCATCAACAGGAGCATTACCGTCACAATGACAGCTTTAATTGTGGAGCGCAGACCGGGTCGCCGTGTGATATTCAACATGATTAATTACCTCCGTTGTCATCTGATGACAGCCTATCCTCACCTTCAGGCGCATCGAAGGCCGGATTCCGGCAAAAAAGAGGCGAATTGCCGCCATTGAAACGGCAGAACCGGATCGAAGTGAATCGACATGTTAATATGACCCACATGAAGCATATTGCCATCGTGGATGATGAAGCCGCTCTGAGGGAAAATCTCAGTTACGCCCTGAACAAGGAAGGTTACCGTGTCTCCGCGTACGCCAACGGTCAGGATGCCTGGGAAGCTCATCAGGACGATTCACCCGATCTGTACCTGCTGGATATCCTGATGCCCCGGATGGACGGGCTTGAATTCTGCCGCCTGCTGCGCCGTGACGATTCACGGACGCCGGTAATATTCCTATCCTCCAGGGACGAAGAGCTCGACCGCGTACTGGGGCTGGAGACCGGAGGAGACGACTATATCGGAAAACCTTTTAGCGTCCGGGAGCTCCTGGCCCGGGTCAAAGCCGTTCTCCGGCGTGCCGACGGGGTAGGTCTGGGAGAACCGCCCATCAACGTCGGTCCCCTCAAGCTGGATCCGGACAGCTACAAGGCCTCCTGGAATGACGAAGAGCTGGTTTTCACCCTGAGCGAATATAGACTCCTTTCGGAACTGGCAAGGTCTCCGGGAACCGTTCGAACACGATCGGCTCTCTACAGCTCCGCATTCCCTGAAGACAAGTTCATCAACGAACGCGCGGTGGACAGCCACATCAAAAGGATACGGCGTAAACTCGA
>JAUVIY010000256.1 GCA_030592625.1 Spirochaeta sp.
ATCGACAAACCCATACGCCAGGCCCCGGGCAAACCGGAGCGGGATGCGACAACCCGATGGCGAACCCTGGCTATGGCGGAAGCCGACTGGTCCGACGGCATCTTCCCGAAGAGTCGGTACTCTCTGGTGGAATGCACCCTGGAGACCGGGCGCTACCATCAGATACGGCGCCACCTGGCCTGGATAAGCCATCCCATCCTGGGGGACATCCCTCACGGAGACAATCCCCGAAACCGGATCTGGATGAAAGAAACCGAACTGGACGGCCTGATGCTGAGAGCTTATCGATTGAGTTTCCTGCATCCGTCAAGCGGCAAGAGAATTGCCCTGACTGCAGCACCGGATCTGCGCTTCCTGAGCACCGCCAGACTCTTCGGTTGGGAAAAGAATCTGGTAACTGAATAGTTAATACCCCAAACCGGTAAAATAACCCGCTTCGTAGTAAACAGACGGACGGGCATATGAAAGATCTGCTATGCAAATATCACAAGTGTTCATTAACTCGATGATCTTATCATCTATGTCGTCATTATGAATTTCTCTATCAACTCTATGCGTGTTGATATTTAAGTCACTTAGAACGTTCGTAATAGCATTGTCATAGATCGCGTCGATGTCAGGATATCCAAATGCAGACGCGATGAAACAACTGATTTGATTCATACAGATATTCCCAAACCTTGTGTTGCGCAAAACTCTTCTTATAATAGCATCTTCGCCATTTCTGACATGCCAATTTCCTCCAAACCATCAAAAAAACCACATCAGGTGACGCCGGTGGGCCGGAGGAAAGTGCCCACGAGCTCGTCGGATGACGAAGTCACCGCTAGAGCCGTGGGTGCTTTTTCGCAGCCCCACCGGCGTCACCTGGAATTTTATTGTTTTCTGATGTTGGGTTTTGCCTCAAATGCAGGGCAGTCACGGTTGTTGGCCGCCCGCACCTCTGCACTTGGGAGCTGGCGGGATTTAATATTGAAAAGTCGGCATCCGTTAGGGAATGCCTGATCCCAGGTGACAAAATAGTATTTGCAGCGAGGGCAGTATGGAGGGGGTCCTGAAAGGCTCACGAGCTTATTATCGACTCAAGAAAGAAGCGGAGTAAAGTCCCGGACAGAAGTTCACGATTCTTATCCGGTTTACCTTGTATGACGAACGCGTTGATTTTATGATGGAACAAACGTATTCCAATAAGGAGAAATCTATGAAAATTGCTCGATTGACGACATTATTGATCGTCACCCTCGCCGTTTCCCTCCTCTTCGTGACCGGATGCAAGAAGGAAGCTGAGCTGGGAACAGAAGAGAACCCCATCATCTGGTCATTCGTTCCTTCCGGTGAAATGGAGCGGGTGTCCTCAGGTGCTCAGGAAATTGCCGACATGCTGTTTGATATAACCGGCTACTACTTCGACACCAACGTCGCCACAGAGTATGTGGGCGTCATCGAAGCTCTGTCCACCGACCCGCCGAAGGCTCACATGTCCTCCCTGGCCACTTTCGCCTATATTATGGCCGCCGACCGTGGCGTTTCCGAGGCCGCATTGGTTTCCGTCCGTTACGGCAGCGCCACCTACAACGGCCAGATCTTTGTCCGGACCGACAGTGGAATCACCAAGATATCCGAACTGGCCGGCAAGAGCTTCGCCCGACCCGACCCGCTTTCCACCAGCGGTTGGATCATTCCGATGATCACTCTGAAAGCTGCAGGCGTCGATCCTGATACCGGCCTGAGCAATATCCTTGATGCGGGAAGCCATGACGGTACAGTGGCGGCTGTGTACAACGGTGACGCCGATGCCGGTGCCTCCTACGTGGATGCCCGAACCCGTGTCGAGGATGATTTCCCCGACGTAATGGAAGCCCTTACGGTAATTGAAGTCACTGTTGATATCCCTAACGACGGAGTCCAGTTTCATCCCGACATGGATGCCGAGATGCGTGCCAATATCGTCAAGGCCCTTCTGGAGATTGCCGCCACCGACAAAGGCAAAGAAGCTTTGGACGTCGCATATCAGTGGGCCGCCCTGGAAGAGCAGAGCGACGCGTTTTACGATCCCTTCCGCCAGCTCCTGCAGGCCTCCGGGATCAATGTCGAAGACCTTCTCAAATAGTTCTTTTATGTACATTTAAGCCGGTCGGACCAGATCCGACCGGTTTATGTACCCGCATGGGTTAACCCGCAGTTTCCTGCGGGTCTTCTTTATCTCAGGAGAATATCATGCTGGAAATCAAAAACCTGACACACACCTATCCCGATGGAACAGAGGCGTTGAAAGACGTTTCGTTCTCTGTGAATGACGGAGAATTCCTCGTGGTTATCGGACTGAGCGGTTCGGGGAAATCCACTCTGCTACGCTGCATCAACCGTCTGCTCGATCCCACATCAGGAACCATCCTCTGGAACGGTTCGGATGCAACGGCGCTGAAGCATAACCAGCTCCGTCCCCTCCGCCGGGAGATCGGGATGATTTTCCAGCACTTCAATCTGGTAAAGAGATCCAACGTCATCACCAACGTCATGGCGGGGCGGCTCGGATACGTGAATCCCATCGCTTCCCTCGTAGGACAATTCCCCGCAGCGGACAAAAAGAAGGCCGCAGCGGCACTTGATCGTGTTGGTCTGAAGCCTCAGGCCCGTAAAAGAGCCGATGAATTATCAGGGGGGCAGCAGCAGAGAGTCGGGATCGCCCGGGCCCTGATGCAGGATCCGAAGATGATTCTGGCCGACGAGCCGGTTGCCAGCCTCGATCCGGTTCTGGCCCACACCATCCTGGGCTACCTGGAAGACCTGAATAAAGAATCGGGAATCACCGTCATCTGCAGCCTCCACTACCTCGACCTGGTTCAGCGATACGCCACTCGGGTTATCGGTCTCCGGGACGGCCGGATCGCATACGAAGGGACCCGGGAAGAGATCCAACGCATGACCGATTCGGAATTCAAAGAGATTTACGGAGAGGAAGCCGAACGCATCAGTGCCGGCTCGATTACAGGAGGAGGCATAGTATGAGCAAAAGACAAGTCAGTCCTGGATTCGCCGCTGCCGGCTCCTTCGTTATTCCCGGCCTGGGTCAGATTCTCATCGGTAAATTCCGCCGGGGAATTACCATACTGATGGCCTTCGGAACTTCCCTCGCCCTGTTCCTCTGGCGCCTGAACGTCGTGGCGCATAGAGAGGTGGACTGGATCGGTCGTCTGTCCAAGACCACAGATCTGAAGACAGGTTTCGTCATCATCGCCATCATTGGATTCATCCTGGTCTGGATTCTCAATGTCCTGGATGCCGCGAAACTCGCCCGACAGTCTTCGGACAAAGCCCTTACTGGACCCAGAGGCATTCCATGGCTGTTCGTCGTTATCCTCGCCCTCTTCTTCACCATAGGATGGCAGATCAGCGAAATTGATATTCGCAAACTCACCCGGGAGGCTTCAGAGGCCTGGGTTCCCCTCTCAAAGGTTCTCTGGCCCTGGGAAGCGGCGGTGGAGCGTATCACCGAAACAAATGAAGCCATGACGACAATCCTGGCCGACCCCGAGGGAACCCCTCCCCCGGCCCCGGTCGAGGAAGCACGCAAACCATACCTCGACGTCAATCCCCGTAAAGGCGAACTCTCCACTCTCGGAAGCAAGAACGAAATCCTGGCCGGAACGCTTATCACCATCACCGGTCGGGGATTCTTCCCCGATCAGGAGGTTCAGATCTGGTGGGCCGATGCCATGGGTAACGAATTCAGGCCCCGGCATGAGGGGGCCTACGTCACAACAAGGAGCGATTCAACCGGAGCATTCTCCCTGCAGATGGTGATGCCCTATCGGCTCATACCTCCCAGCGCCACCGGACCCCATATCCATAACGTGATGGCCCGTCAGATCAACGAGACCGGTGAAGTCGTCGCATCCAATCCCCTCAAACTCACCATAAGCCTCATTATCGAAACCATCTTCATGGGCATGATGGCCACCTTCTTCGGCATCATCCTGGCCATCCCGGTGAGTTTTCTGGCTGCGAAGAACCTGATGTCAGGAAGCCGTCTCAGTTTATCTGTTTATTTCTTCACCCGGACCATAATGAATATCGTACGTTCCATCGAACCACTTATCTGGGCACTCATCGCTGTCGTATGGGTGGGTCTCGGCCCTTTCGCCGGTATCGTGGCTCTCACCATCCATTCTGTAGCGGCTCTGGGCAAGCTCTACTCCGAGGCTATCGAAGGTATCGACCCGGGTCCTATTGAAGCCATACAGGCCACAGGAGCCACCAAGCTCCAGACCATCGTCTACGCGGTGATTCCCCAGATGATCCCGCCCTTTGTCTCTTTCACAATCTACCGATGGGACATCAACGTCCGAATGTCCACGGTCATCGGAATGGTCGGCGGTGGTGGAATCGGATTCCTGCTGATGCAATACATCCGCCTATTGGACTATAAATCCGCAG
>JAUVIY010000063.1 GCA_030592625.1 Spirochaeta sp.
ATCGCTCTCACACTGGTGAATAAAAAGGTTATTCTGGCAGATCTGGATCTGGGAGGATCCAACCTGCACCTGGTTCTGGGAGAACATGTGGGAACCAGGGGTATCGGTACCTTTCTCAACAACGGCAAGACGAAACTCGATCAGATATCGTATCCAACGGCCTGGAAGGGATTAAGTTTCATTCCGGGGGAAGCCGAGCTTCCCGGTGCGGCCAATGTCACCGTTCCGTCCAAGCGGCGTCTGGTGAAAGCCCTGAGTAATCTGGACACCGACTACCTCATCCTGGATCTCGGTGCAGGAACGAACTTTAATACCGTCGACTTCTTCCTTCTTTCAGGCTGCGGCATCCTCGTGGCCACTCCGACTCTGACATCGACCCTGAATGCCTATCTCTTTCTTAAGAACGCAGTCTTCCGGATTTTGTCGAGATCCTACAAGCGGGATTCGCCGGTTCATTCTTATATGGAGGATTTGAGAAAAGACGGCACTTCTTTACAAAGGATACATGTAAACAAACTTCTGGATTCGATTCGAACTATGGATTCGCAAGTTTATGATAAATACCGTGAGAAAGCCGAGCATCTCCGTCCACGTCTTATAATGAACATGCTTGACGATCCGAGAGATATCTCAAGGAGCCATCGCCTCAGAATCTCTACCAGGGAATATCTGGGAATTGAGATGGACAGTCTCGGAGTAATTTACCGTGATCAGATGCAGGATTCTGCTCAGCGTTCCAATTTACCTATCATTGCTTACAAGCCTCAGGCAGTACTCTCTCAGGCTATTTTTCGAATAGCGGACAAAATCATCGACAATGATGAAGATCCCGGCGGTCCTTTGACGAACATTGAGTCAGACGACAGCTTCAGGGAAGCCGAACTCGAAGCCGGAGTGGACTTCGGTTTGAAAGTAGCGTCTTTGGAGGAACTGCTCCATAGTGGTGCACTCACCCAGGGCGATCTCGTGGAGACTATCAGGATACAGCAATTTGAGATAACGGCACTTAAGAAAGAGAACCGTTTCATTAAGAAGAAAATCGTCGATGCAGCCGGCCAGGGCTTCAGGGTTTAAGAGCCATTGATAATATGAAGGGACGAATCGACGTAATAAAAAAGAACCTTGAGGCCCGATTCTCCTGGAAGCCGGATCGTAACGGAACGGAATGGGACGTCGAAGGTCTTCGGTCTCTACTTTCAATTTCCGATGTCCGTGTGGAGGTCTCCGACGGCATTCTGGAGGGCGTTCTCGACACGTTTGTTAAATCGGAAGATTCATGTGAATCCGATATTGTCGCTCATGGGGTTGAGCCCGTAACCCCGACCCCCCTGCAGGTGGAATTGTTTCCAGGGGAACTGTCGGCTGATGTGGAAGCTTCGCTGGAAGAAATCTTCAAGGATTATCCTCCTATAGAAAGGGAGTTAAGTTACGGCTGGGTCGAAAAGGGCTCGTCTGTCGGAACCATGATACCCGCCGTGAATGCCCGGCCCGGCTTGGCTCTCAATAGGGACCCGATACCTCCGCCGGAACAAAAAGGAGAGGATTTCCGAATCGGGGGAAATCTCGAAATCCAAGGTAATAAACTTATAGCACTGTTCGAGGGAATACTCCGTAGCAAGGAAAACTGGGCCGATCTGCTTCCCTGTTCCCGTCATCACTGGTCTCTCAGCGGTAGCCCCGAAGAGGGAGGCTGCTTTCTCGATTATACACCGGGACATCCGGCTATCTCCCTGCCTTCTGCCGCAGATCTCGTAACGGCAGCCGGCCGTCAGGGCTTTCTACCGGAGAAAATACTTCCGGAAGAGGAACTTCACTCACTTCTGGCATCTGCGGTTATCGACAATAAGGCATTGAGCCGGCAGCCGATATCGAGAGATACCGATGGATATATCGGAATTGAAATTGACTCCATGCGCATCAAGGCCAATTTAAAGCTGCGAAAGGAAACCGGTAACGGAGTTCCTCTGGTTCTGAACGGAATAGCCGCCGAAATCCGGGACAGCGGACTCCGGGGTTTGGACGGACCTGCAGTGAAAGCGGCCATCATGAAATTTTGGAAAAGCGGTGATACAAGCGTAATCATCATTCTGAAGGAGGGGTGCGCTCCGGAGCGAGGACCCGACAGGGACCTGGAGTTCCTGATTCCATTCCTTGAGGAAGAGGATACGGCGCCGATACGTGAAAGACTGGAATTCGAACCGCATAGAGTTATGGGAATCGTATCACTTCGGGATTTTCCGGCGGCGGCTGTATCCAGAATTGCCGTGGTACAGAACGAACAGATCATCGCCAGGCTGGGTGCGGCAAAAACAGGAAAGGCCGGTAAAGATATCGAAGACAAGAATTTACCTGGAATCCTCGGCAACGATCCCGAAATTCTGGTCCATGAAGGACAGGGATGGGACGGTAACACTATCGTTGCTCATGAGGGCGGAGTACTTGATGTCGGGAAAACCATGGACGGTGTTACACATCTTCGGGTACGTCCTCATAAGGACGCTCTCATTCAAGTGACCGTATCCGATGATAAATTCAAAGCCCTGGTCTCAACCAGACTGCCTGTGGGAACCGGTACTTCTGTAGATGCCGATCGTATCCGTGATGAAGCTGAAAAAGCCGGTGTGGTGAAAGGTTTCTCAGAAAAAGCTATCTATGAGGTCGTGGAAAAATCCCTCACGGGAGAAATCATTACCGGTCAAATCATCGCCGAAGGCCGACTGCCCATGGAAGAAAACACCCGTCTATCCCTGACAGTTTCCGGGGATCCTGCCAAAGCCCCGATTTCGGTTAAAACAGGCGAAGTCATCGGCACGATTCAGGCTGGTGAAGATAGCGGATGGAATGTTCTCGGTGAGCCGCTGATGGATGAAAGCAGCACCTTGAGTGTCGGTGAGAACATTCAGAGGAAGGAAGAAGAGGACGGCAAATCCGTCCTTATGACGGAAAAAGGCGGTCATCTGGTGATGAGTGAAGGCTGCCTCCTGGTGAAACATCTTCTGGACTACGTCGGAGATGTGTCACTGGCATCGGGAAATGTCAGTTTTCCCGGACGCATCAAGATTGACGGATCCGTTCTCTCCAGGGTGGTGGTTGATGGTGGCGAGGGAGTTGAGGTGACTCAGGTTGTCCAGGCTGCTCTCATCAATTCCGGCGGCGATGTGATAATCGGCAAGGGTATCAAGGGGGAAGGCAAAGCCGTCATCCGATCCCAGGGGCGGCTCACTCTGGGATATGCCGAAGAAGCCAATCTTCTATCTTCCGAGAATATCGTTGTGGGCAAGGCTTTGATGAACTGCCGGGTAAAATGTAATGGTCGTCTGGAGATATCCGGTAACGACGGCAAACTCATCGGCGGCATCATGAAGCTGAAAGACGGCCTGATCTGCCGGGAGGTGGGCAATGAACGAGGTACCGAAACGATCATCTCCTTCGGCCAGGACTATCTGGTTGAGAACCAGATAGAGCAGGTGCAGAACGAACTCAAGAAAATTCAGGACTACATCGACAAGACAGATGTGATGATGAGTGAGCTTGAAGGCAAGGGTGCATCCAATAAACTCATTCTGGTCCGCGGAAAGAAAGTTGATGCCCTTAAGATGCTTGAGAAGAAAAACCTCCGGCTTTTCCTGCTTCGCGAGAAATTTGAACGTCATTTTGAATCGGAAATAAGGGTTACCGGAACGGCCTGGCCTGGAGCTGTTTTCGAAAGCCACGGACGTCTCATCAAGGTTGACCAGCCGCTTCAGTCGGTGAGCATCATGTTTAATCGGGAAAAGGGACGTTTGGAGAAAAAACCTCTACGATGAAGAAAATGAGCCTGTTGACATCGTTGCTGATACTCCTGACCCTTTCCGCCGGAGCTTTTGAGGTAACCCTTCTAGGCGGAGCGAGGATGGATATCCCCGAAGCATGGGAACTGGACGACAGTGATCCGTCGATTCCCACATGGTATTCACCGGACAGGAGGGGAGCCGCCGAAGTGATTCTCTGGGAGCCCGGTACCTGGGAACGGTTGGAGGATTTTGCCGAGAGCGTAATGCCTGACGGCGCCGTTGGCGAGATTGTCGCTTTTACTTGCTGGAACGGAGAGGTTGCACTGGCGGACTGGACCTTTCCCGTCGCCGGTGAACGGTTCCGGGGTTGGTTTCTTATTGTCACAGGAAGCGGGCCTGACGTCAGGGTCTCGGCCATATCTGCCGAAGAAGACTTTCTTGAAAGACAGCCCTTTCTTCTTTCGGTTCTCGATTCCTACATTCCGACAGACGATTGGCGTCTTACTCCCGGTGCAGTGAGTACGTTCCTTGAGCTGACGGCCGACATGGATCCTGAAAAAGTCCGCATGCCATTCGGTGACGGTACAATCAGCTGGATACAGAGTCCTGCCGGGAACCAGGCATCCCAGGATGTCATCGAAAGGGAGGCGCTTGTTCTTTCAGCCTATGCCGGTACTCCAGAGCTTTTTTACCCGGCCTGGGAACGATATTACCGCTTGATCTATCGGGACAGTTACAGCCGCTTGCTGTCATTAGCCGAGGCATTACAAGCCGGTCCCTTGCCGGCCGGTTCCATTGATGAGAGAGAACTCACCGAGACGCTTCTGACATGGCTGCAGGGATTCTCTTACGGAACGACTCGCGGCTTCTCCGACCTTCTTTCTCCGTCCCTGGCCTGCGTAAGTCAAACCGGAGACTGTGATTCACTTTCTCTTGTTCTGCTGATCCTGATGGACCGTTACGATGTTGATGGCAGACTGCTGCTTTCCCAACAGGCACTTCATGCTCTTGCAGGATTTGATCTGCCGGGAGAAGGGATGCGATATATCGAAGGAGAGCGATCCTGGCTGGTTGCGGAATTGACCAGCAGCCTACCCCTTGGCGTTCTGCCTGACAGATTAACGGGCGTTAGCGATTGGTTTGGTATTTCTCTGCTGTCGGAAGAATAATCAACAACTACCTGCTTGCAGGTAGATTGGGGTAGCGCCCCAATTGGGGCTTACGGTGCTGCCAAAGCCGCCGGACTCAAAGGTAGACCTTTGAGGCAGAGCTTTGACCTTCACTGAATCTGTCGGAGGCGGCTTCGGCCATAGCGAAAAATGAATTTCCAGAGTATGATTTACCATACACTTAATCCAATTTCGATAATTTGATATTGCTTGTAGCCCTTCCAGAGGCATGAATTTCCGGTTTCCGACTCTTCTTATCTGTATTGGTACGGTAATTGCGTCGATAATCAAGTAATATAAACAAGTTGATTATCGGATGTACCAGTAAATGAATACGAATTCCCGAGACTATATAATTCCCAAGCAATCATTCCAAAAAGAACTCATCAGAAAGGTTATTCACATAACGATCGCCCTGGTTCCAACCATGGCGAACTGGAACTTTCTGTTAACAGTCATCTTCCTCTCAACCGGTATTTTGTTTTATGCCATTAACGAGACGGCCAGAATCAGCGGCAAAACCGGAGGATTTATATCCCGGATGACGGTAATGGCGTCCAGACCGGTGGAAAAAGGGTTTGTCTGGGGTCCGGTAACCCTCGGTCTGGGGGCATTGGCCGCCCTGCTGTACTATCCGAATCCGGCCGCCACAGTGGCCATATATGCCCTGGCTTTCGGTGATGGAATCGCCAGCATCGCGGGAAAATTCCTGGGCAGGCGAACAACCGTCAGAATTGGTGAGAAAACCATGGTAGGGTCAATCGCCTGTTTCATTGCCGTTTTTATCAGCGCTTATGCAGTCTTGACCGACCTGCACCTGGCACTTGCGTCGGCAGTAACGGCGACAATTCTTGAACTTGTTCCTGCACGGGATGCAGACAATCTGATTATTCCGCTGGGAACCGGGTTGGTACTCACATTGTTGATGTAAAAAGTTTCAGATCCACTGATAGATTTTTCGAATAACTCCGGCGAATCCGATGACACCGAAAACCAGAAATATTGCACCGGGAATAATCAGGGGTCGGGAAATGAAAAAGATCAGATCCGTACCCATTACAACCAGAAACAAACTCACCGTCAGGATATAGTAACGAACATTCTTTTGAATTATCGCGGTTCCTGCGAGTGACAGAATTGTCAGAGCTTCAATCGAAACGGTAACCAGAGCCAGAACAGTATCCATTCCCGACCGGATCAGAAGGTTGCCGAGAGGTTGGGTGACGTCCAGAGGCATCATTACAGCGATACCCATGGCAGCCAACGCACCCATACCGAGAATTGATCCGGAACGCCGGAATGGAATATCTCCTGAAAAAATACTGATATTCAAAAGTGAAGAGATCCCCAGAAAACGGGCAAACCAGGCAATCCGGGTGATTGTCAGTACCCAGGATGTTGCCAGTATACCTGTCGAAACAAGGGGTAGGAGCAGCCTGGAGGCCTGAAAGGGTAAGGTCAGAAGAAAAAAACGTAAGAAGAAAATTTCCGGAGATGGACTTCGCCTGAACCGTCTTCGCAGAATCAATTCGCTTAACAGAGGAAAAAGGGACAAAAAAGTGATTCCTGCTATGGCCCAGGGAAGATCCGACGTATCGGCGGGTCTCCAGGACGACCACCATTGGGCGGTGAGTTCCGGGAGTTCGTATTCCGGGGCGTATTGATTCTGAGTCCAGGCCGCCCAGGTCAACCCGGAAGCAACAGTTCCCGCCAAAGCCGGGATGAGTAGTATGGAAAGAAGGGTACGGCGTACCGTCAGTGTCATCGTGTTAAGAATGCCACGAACAGGGGTGTGGGCCAAGAGAAAGAATCCCGAAAAAACTCATATGAGACATCCTTTTTGTCGATTAGGAAAACGAGGTAGTCACCATGAAAAGAACAGTCATATGCCTGCTGCTCACTTTCACGGCCGCAATAGTCATGGCCGGAGATCTGGCCGTTCTGGAAAATCTGGGATTCAGCGCCGACGGCCGGTATTTCATGTTCGGTCAGCACGTGCTGGTGACGGATGCCGGCCAGGCTTATGCCGAATCCGCAGTAGTGGATGTGTCCAGGAATGAATTTGTTCCGGGAGGATGGAAAAAAAGTGGATGGAATGTCCCCATGATTCCGAATCAGAACTCCCGAGGAGCTCTCTACGAATTGCTTGGCGAATCCGCCGACCTCAAGAACCGTTATGGAATCAGCCATCTGGAGCAGGGCCGCTTGCTGTACACGAGAAGTAACGGCGACGATATCGTAGTTGAAGCCGGAGACGATGGAGAAAGTGCACCCTCTCTTCTATTCCGAGACTTCGAACGGGGACGTGAATATGCCCTGGTGCTTTATCAGGAGAGCAAAACTGCCGAAGACGCAGTTTCCGCTTCATTCCATATCGAATTGACCGTCAGGGACTCCAATGGAGCGGAATCTTCCTACACTGTCGGTAATCGGGGATATTTCCGGCAAGGAGTCATATCCTACAGGATTGTCAGGGTCTGGATCGGGCCCAACGGCCGCTCGCTGGTTATCGCTGTTGCCAAGGAAGATGCGGATCTATCGGTGAGGTATATGGTGGAAACACTGGTTCTGAACTGACAAATTCCACCTTAGATTTTTTCCGCCCGCCTGCCGCCGCCTATCATAGATGAAGGCAAGTAAATATAATTTATTTTGAAACCGAAGATACCCGCGTCCGATGCGGGTATCGGTATCTTCAGGAGACAGCCGATGCGCCTCAGTCAATCGTTTTACCGGACCCTAAAGGAAATTTCCAAAGACGCTCAGATCCCGAGCCACCAACTCATGTTCCGGGCGGGAATGATCCAGCAGCTTTCCAGCGGTATCTACAATTATCTCCCTCTGGCGCTGCGGAGTATCCGAAAAATCGAAAACATTATCAGGGAAGAACTTGATTCCCGCGGCTGTGAAGAAGTGCTCATGCCTGCTGTAGTACCTGCTGATCTCTGGCAGGAAACCGGGCGCTGGGACCTCTATGGCGACCTCCTGCTGCGATTTAAAGACCGGAAAGGTAATGATTATTGTATGGCGCCGACTCATGAGGAAGTCATTACCGACATGGTTCGCCGTAACTTGAAATCCTGGAAACAGCTTCCCTGGAACCTCTACCAGATTCAAGGCAAATTCCGGGACGAATTCCGTCCCCGTTATGGTTTGATGCGCGGTCGGGAATTTATTATGAAGGATGCATACAGTTTCGATCTGGATGAAGATGGTGCCAGGAGGTCCTATTGGCAGATGTATGAGGCCTATACAGCCATTTTTAGCCGTTGTGGTGTTCAATTCCGTGCCGTGGATGCCGCTACCGGAGAAATAGGCGGGGATATGAGCCACGAATTTCAAGTTCTGGCATCCTCAGGGGAAGATCTTATCCTCAGCTGTAAGTCCTGTGATTACGCCGCGAATATTGAAAAGGCGACAACCCCCAGAATACAGCTTACCCCTGATGAAAGCACTTTCGAGGTGGTGGAAACCGTTGACACCCCGGGACAGAAAACCATTGTCGAAGTTTCCTCTTTCCTGGGTACAGACCCATCAGGATTCCTCAAGAGTCTTGTATATGAGGCCGACTCCAAACCAGTTGTCGTGCTCATTGCCGGAAACCGGGATGTTAATGAGTCCAAGCTGCAGGCCTTTCTGGGAGCCGGAACACTCCGTCTGGCTTCAGACTCAATGGTTGAGAAAACCATCGGAATCCTGCCGGGTTATGTTGGTCCCGTAGGTCTTCCTCCGGAAATTCCTGTTATTGCCGATCTCTCTGTCGGAAGCGGTATCAACTGGATCAGTGGCGCCAATGAGGCCGATAAGCACATCAGGAATGTGAACCTCGGCCGGGATTTCAACCCCTCCCGGATACTCGATATCGCATTTGCTGCCGCAGGAGATACCTGCCCCCGCTGTGACGAGGGTAGGCTGGAAGAGCACCGCGGAATCGAAGTGGGCCAGGTTTTCTACCTGGGAACCAAGTATTCAAAACTTATGGATTGTTCCTATCTGGATGAGAATGGTGATGCCCGGCCCGCTGAGATGGGATGCTACGGTATCGGAGTGGGACGTACAATGGCAGCCGCTATCGAGCAGAATCATGATGAAAACGGCATTATCTGGCCCGTCCCCATCGCTCCCTGGGAAGTTGTTGTGCTTCCCCTTCAGCTGAACGATGAGGCTGTTGCAGATACGGCAGAAACAATCTATGAGGGATTCCGTCTTGCCGGTATCGACACGGTCATCGATGATCGGAACGAAAGAGCCGGCTTCAAGTTCAAGGATGCGGACCTCATCGGTTACCCCGTTCAAGTTGTGCTTGGAAGCCGTTCCGTCGCCGCCGGTAAAGCCGAAGTGAAATTTCGGGCAAGCGGAGAAAAGACTGAAATACCACTTGATGATGTCGTTGTCACTATCCGTGATTGGATACTTGAACGCCGCCTCGGAGGATCCTGACCTGCCGGGGGCGGATAGACCGCCCACTTCGTGCTAGACTGGTATCGTGAAACGGACACTACCGTTCTTATTATTGATCCTTACCGCCTCAGGCGTACTTAACGGCCTCGATTGGCAGGCTGTGGATGTGGACATTGCATTCACATGGCAGTACAACGCCCAGATCGGTACGAATCCTGATGGGAAATATCCATCCAAACTCATGTTTAATCCCGGGGCATCGTTTTATGCGGACTGGGACGGAGAATCCGGTGGACTTTATTTCCGGCCGGGTGGTTGGTTTTCATGGAATATCGAAGATGTGTACCAGGGAATTGCCCGTCCCTGTGACGAAGCACAGCTCGGCCATATGAAAGTCCTCGGCCTGATGGGAGACGCCCATTTCGGTTATGTCTTCAAGGCTGGAGCCATTGATATCGGCGTTCAGGGTGGTCCCTCCATCTATCTCCGTTTTCCTCTTTGGACAGCTCAGGAGGGAACTGCGGATCCGGCGGAATTCTGGAAGGCTTATTACGGTTCATTGCAATTCCTGCATATCGGAATTGCATCCTGGGCTGCCATACCCGTTTCCGAGACCATGGATTTCCTGGCCGGTCTTCGTTTCTACCAGCCGGTTTCCAATTTATGGACCGATGCACCCTTTACTCACGGGATACAAATTGCGCTGACGGCATCTTTGCGATTCGCCGCATTCAGCGATTAAGAGCCGAAATTACCTAGAATCTCACCGCCGGGACGACGCCATCTTCTTCCTGACCGCTTCTTCGGTTGACCAGCAGCAGCAGCATGGCACCGGTTGCAGAGTCCAGAACGGCGGTCAGCATGGCCAACAGTGGAAGTGCCGGTGCCAGGATGAGCCATCCGTCATCAAGTCCTCGGCCGTACAGGCCGCCGAGTATCACCATTGCTGCCGCCAGTCCCCGATCCGGAGTCGCCGGCAGGGTAAATGAAATCAGAAAAGAGAAAAGGGCCGTCCAGGCAGCCTGGAAAAGGGTTATTTCAAGGCTGGAATATGAGCGGATCACCACCAGCATGCAGATGGCCGTAATCATTGCCGTACCCGCCCTGGCGAACATCATGTAAACCGGTGCGATAAGTGCCGCGCTATGCCTGGGAATGTTGAGGTTTTCTTTGAGGTGCCGGGTGAGATTCCCGTAGTTGAACAACGGTGATCCGGAAATGAGCGCCCCGAGAAGAGCTCCCGAAATTCCTGCCAATGCCGTCCACGGTGAACGCCGTCCGCCGGCCGCCCAGAGGATCAGGGGATAAACACCCCCGATCAGTACTGTAACAATCAGAAGGATTATACCGAGTATGGGCAGAAATCGCTGAAAATCCACCACTCGGCGGGATTCAAT
>JAUVIY010000123.1 GCA_030592625.1 Spirochaeta sp.
GACAGGGATTTATGCAGTCGGATCAAAGTTTCCTGAAGTATATCATCCCGGTCGTCCGGATTTCTCGGGCCCGCAGCGGCCACCAGCCGCCTCAGGGAAGGCAGGTGCTTTTTCACCAGGGTTTCGAAAGATAATTCGTCCCCCCCCTCGACGAATCTGCGAATCAGCGTTTCGTCGTCGGTCGGGGGACGTCGGGGAAGTGTCAACGAGTATTAGGTCCTGAGGGCTGGGGGCTGCCCTGGCTGCCGCGGCTGCCGGGATCGTTCCGTATATCATTTTGAGCCTGTTGTCTGCTTCTGAGCACCGCTCTGGCGCGCAATAGGAGTTTGGACCAGTTTTCCTCGCCGATCTGCTTGCGAATCTGCAGATATGCTTCTACCTGTGCCTTTTCCTGTTCTAATCGAAGGTCGCTTGCTTTCTCCAAAAGGCGATTGACTTCATTTGATTTGGCGTCGGGATAGTAGAGCTTCTGGGCGATCTGGGCCTTGATAACGTTCAAGTCCAGGGCTGTTTGCTCTTTTATCAGCCGGAATTGCTCCTGAAGGGCCAGAATCTTCCCGGCTTCCGCTTCGGTCATGTCGAGTTCCATCAGCATGTTCTGATTGAGAGCCTGGGTGGCTACCGCCATCTGGAGATCGATGTCCTGTCCCATAACAGTTACTGCCGCAAGGCTGAAGAGGAGAATAAGCGTTGCGATTCGTTTCATGTTCCGCTCCTTGTGTCTTGTTTACCTGTTGGACGCCGCCGGTGGAGCATGGGTTCCCTTCCTTCGGAAATTCTTCTATCGATTCTTCGCATGACGAATGTAATCCACCGGGAAGCTTCCTTTTTTCCGCCGAAATCGAATCCTGCGGCCGGCCGATAGATGGATGCAGCGGTGTAGCGTCCCTCTTCATCAGACTGATCCCGCGCCAGTTTCAGGATTTCGAGGAATCTCGGATCCCGATGGGCCCGGGGAAACCGGGACAGTACTTCCAGGAAATGAAGGACATCGAACCAGACAAAAGGTGCTTTGAGTTTGAGAAAATTCCGGCCCATCCCGAACATGTATGGCCGCCGCTCCCGATGTTCTTCCCAGAGGTTCAGGAGAGATTCGATACCTTTCTCCGTATTCCCGCTCTCGATTTCGCCGGGGAATTCGGAGAGCATCCGGAGAGTTATCAGGGTGGCATAGGGGCAGGAATCGTCTTTCCGGCCCGGTCCCCGGAAACGGCCGAGAACCGGATCGGCGGCGCAGGGCCATCCGTTGTCCCGGACCAGTTCTTCGAGGTATGTGGCGGCGGTTATAACCTTGGGATGATCCGCAAGGCCCATCCGGGCCAGGGCCCCGACGATGATAGGGGCGTCGGTGAGTATCCAGGCCTCCTCAACTTCACCGCTGCCGCCGAAGGCCTTCGGGATGAGTATGGGTATGCGGAAGGGGCCCTCGGGAGAGGCCTTTTCGAGAATTGCAGCCGCCACCGGGGCGGCTGCGGGATCGTTGTGCCTGAGTCCGATGTCCGCCAGGAACGCGAGTTTATGGATGAGAAGGGCCAGGGTTTTATGACCTTTAAGTGGAGGCCACGGCCAATCTTCGAGCTCCGAGATCCATTCAGACACCGGTGGATCAGCCAGACCGTTCCGTCTCAGCTTCTCCATTTCCGGAGCATCGGGGGCCTCTCCCGTCAGCTCGATCCTCACCAGCCTTTCCAGCCAGGGAGGTCGTTCAGCAGCCAGGACAGGATGGGATCGGAGGTCATCTGCAATCAGCGCCGACGGCGCTCTTTTTCCTTTTCGACGGGATCCTGATGACCCTTGCGGGCTCCGGCCTGAACCAGAACGAATATCACCAGGAGGACGAGGTAGAGAATCCATGACCAGCGTTCCGATCCGGGTGGGAAGAAATGAGCGGTTCCCTGGTAAATCATAAAGGTTCCGATCAGCGAGGTGACAAAGAGGATGAGGATTTTGTAGAGAGCCAGGGTTATCAGGCCTCCGGCCAGGGCGGCTCCCAGGCTCCAGAGCAGGGTTTCGGTGCTTGCCGGTTCCATGCCGATTTCACTCAGCACGATGGTGGCCAGTACGACGCCGCCGGCCATACCTGCAAGAAAAAGACTGAATCGTATGAGAAAATGAGTCGCGACACCGAATGCCAGTCCGAGAATTACCCCGAGTATGAGTCCCAGCTGGCTGTTGTCGATGTTGAGGCCGATCCACGAACCCAGGGCCAGACCGAAGAAGAGGCCGATAATAAAGAGGGATATCTTGTAAAGGCGGTATCCGAGCAGGCCGAGGAACAACCCGAAGGGAATAATGAGCCAGCCGAAATTACCGAAATATTGTATCACATCCATTGTGACCTCCAATCCATAAGTTTACGCAGAGAATCTCGGGGCGACAAGTGGCAACCCTTGTATCCGGGTCCGGCCTCATCTAGAGTAATTCTACAGTCATGGGGATCGGTTTGCACCGGATCAGACGAAACCTGCTCATTTCAGCCCTGTTTATCGGTCTGTCGGGATTAACGGCAGCCGGAAATACGGAACTGGAAATCTCTGTGGGATTTGCCGACCGCTTCCGCTCCGGAACGGTAACACCGATCAGTATTCTTGTTCGTAATCCCGACAGCCTACTGAAAGCCGAACTGGTGCTTGAATTCACCGCTGGAACGGCTCTTGAGGAAGGAGCTCGCTACACGATTCGGCGACCGGTGAATCTCTCAGGCGGGATTCCCGGAATCTACCGTTTTTCCATTCCCCTGGAAGTGAGCAGTTATCCCTTGAAAGCCCGTCTGGAGCAGCAAGGTTTTATTCTGGCCGAGAAGGAAAAGGAACTTCGGCCCCTCAATGTGGACCGTCCCCTTGTCGTCGGGCTGTCCCGGCGCCCGAGCCTGGATTTCCTGATTCCCGTCTTCAGCAGGAAATTCGACAGGCCGATTGAACTGACCTATCCCCGGGGTGAGTATCTGCCGAAGGATGCCGAAGGCTGGGATGGTGTGAGTCTGGTAATCTGGCACGATCTTTCACCGGACATTCCGGATGCCGCGAGTGCCGAAGCTCTGGGTATGTGGATTGAGGGCGGCGGTGAAATGATTGTTATCGGCGGTCCCTGGCTCTCGGGACGGAGTTTCCCCGAGTCCCTGCTTCTCGGAGAGATTGGAATTCCACGGATCGTCGATGGAGAAGCTGTTTATCTGCCGATAAATGCCCCGCCGGGAGAGGTTTTGGAATATTCCCGGGGACTAGGCCGAATCCGCTACATTCCCCGGGATACGGGGCGAGCCTTCTGGGAAGAAACGGCCGGTGAAACGAGACTTCGAAGCCGGCCTGATACAGGAAGCCTGGAGAAACTTATCGCTGAGGCGTATTTCAGGAACGATGAATCTTTTCTGCCGCCGGTGATGGGGCCGCTCCTGTTCGCCGGGGTATTTACTCTGGCGGCTGCGGGGGTTCTTCTGGCGGGCCGACGAATCGTTTCTTCCCGAATACGTGTACTGCAGATTTTCATTCTTGTCCTGCTCTCCGTTGGAACTTCGGCAGTAGCGCTGCTGCGATTTTCATCGTTTCGGGAACAGTCGGTGCTGCCTCCGCAAAGTCTCAATATGTTTATTACCGGTAATTATGGAACTTCGCGTCTGGTCCGGTGGGTTCGGTTTGCCGGTCCGGCAGCCGTAACGACGGAGCTGCCCATTACCGATGGGGCCATCCCTGAGCGTCCCGACGGCGGTAATGTTCTTGTGGTCCATGGGCTCAGGGGTAAGGTTCTCTCCGGGCTTGAGCTGGAACCCTGGAAACCTTTGATTGCGGTCCTTTCCTCAACGGTTTCGGGATTCGGTACACCGGGGATGTCTGAGGGAATCCGGCACAACGGCGGGGAGACCTGGTTCGATGCCGTTCTTCTGGCCGGTGGCGGCGCGGTGCTGCTGACTTCCGAATGGAACCCGGGTGAAATTCTGGATATGCCTGCAGAGCTGCCGACGGAAGAAGACCCGATTCCGAAGCTGTCCGATCCGCAATATTCCCGAATACTGGAATATCTCATTCGACGGCCGGATTCGGCGCGCCCCCTGATTCTGGCGCAAGGGGCCGGAGGCACAGTGATTGTTCATCTGGGGGGCGACGCATGAAAGGCTCTCAGGTGCTGAAAGAGGCCCTCACGAAAGTGCTCTCGGACCGGAGATCAATCTGGTGGCATCTGATTCTGCTGACCCTTGGTCCCCTGTTCCTTGTCTTGTCCTGGCCCGAGAAGAGCCTGACGCAGTTTCTGGAGCAGAGTTCGGGACCGAATACGTTTTCCATCGTAATCCAGATGTATGCCATATTCATATTTGCAAGCGGGGGGGATTTTACCCTGGACCGGATTCCCCGGGAGGCCGGTTATGCCATCATCCGGTGGATTCGGTACACACCGGTGGGGACTTTCTCCTACCTGCAGGCACGTGTGCGATTTCATTTTGTCCACTCTGTTCTTATGGCGTTTCTCGCACTTCCCTCCCTCATACTTGCCGGAGCCGGCTCGCTCAGTTCCCCTTTATCCGTACTGTCGGCAGCCGCCTTTCTTGCCTTTATTTCGTTCTGTCAGCGAGTTGCGACGGAAGCCGGACGGCGCAGTGACAGGACAACGGGTTCTCTGGGTTATCTGATCTACTTCCTCGTTCTTCTTTCTTTTATGCTCCTGACCTTTGCCACATTCCCTGAATGGAACCCCCTGAGCGTTTTGAGAAATATCTCGGTGAACGGCGGGGAGGAATTGACCCGGTCTTCTCTCATCAAAACGAGTACGCTGCACCTGTTTCTGGCGTTATCGGGTTTTTCCATTTCGGCCTGGCGCCTCAGTTTTGCCGCCCGAGTGGTGAGGGCCTCTTGATGAAACAGCAGTCCTTTACAATTCCAGCGCATCGCTATGCCCGAATTTATTATTGGGGCCGGCTCAGGGCGGCTGCGATCCGTTGGGCTCCGGTAGGTTTGATTCTCGGTACGACAGTTCGTTTTTTCGCTGAATCCGATGGTCTGTTTCCCGCCTGGGCGGCCTTTGTCGCCGTACTTGTTCCTTCGTTGGCGGCGGCAGCGGCAGCGGTTTTCTCGTTTCAGGGGATTTCGGGCGCCCTCTCGTGGCTGGACGGCGCCGTCGGGGGCAGGCAGGAGCTTCAGGCGGCCTGGGAGTGTCGGGATTCGAACTCGGAACTGAGCGACCTGGTCCGTTCCGCCGGGGAGAGGTTTTTCAGGGATTTGGGAAACAAGCCTCCCAGGCCGCGGCCCGGGACTGCCTCCGTTCTTCTTTCCCTGGCATCGACGGCGATTTTTCTCCTGATGCTCATGGCCGGCCGGGCCTTGTTCGAGCCGCCTCTCCCGGATTTTACCGAACGGGGGGCGGAGATGGAATCCTGGGCCGAATCCTGGGCCGAGCGGGCCGATGGAACCGGTCGTCCCGAAAGTCGGGAACTGGCCGGCAGGATGGGAGAACTGGGACGGCGCATGGCCGATGGATCCATGGGGGAACGACAGGCCGAACGGGCCCTGAAAGAGCTGGAAGAGGAGATTGAAAAGCGGCGGGACGCACTGATCCGGGACAAGCTGGCGGAAAACCTGGTGGAGGAGATGGGTATCGACCGGGAGTCGGCCGATATGTTCCGGGTTCAGCGCCGCCGACTGCCTTCGGAGGTCCTGGCCGAATTGGGTCGTGCCGCTGAAGGGAGTCCGGCCATCTCGGAGATGAGCAGGGACATGATCGACAAACTGCTATCGGATCCGGATTTCCGTGACAGGATGGGTAACGGTACGCCGGAATTGACCGAGGAACTCACCGAGGCTCTGAAAGACTCATTTGATTCCCGGGATCCCGGAATTGATGAACTCGATGAAGCCGTTATTCGAAGCCGTAAGGCCCGGGGAGAAGAGGAAATTCCAACAGAAGGTGAAGACGAAAGTCGGGAGGGCCGGCAGGACCGGCAGGGCGGCCGAGGCTCCGGTGAAGGGGAAAGCGGTGAGACTCCCGGGGATGGAGACAGTGACCAAAACGGGAGCCGAACCGGGGGCAGCGGCCGCAGCACAACAGCGATTGAGGATGAGATCTCCGAGTCATCATCCAGGTTGCTGTCCACGGCGGAGGAACCCCTTCATCTGCCTATGGACAGTGAAAGGACCGGAACCTGGAGGACGGTGATCCGGGCCTTTACCGAGGATGGGGACACTGCGACGACACAGGATACGGATGTCGCGGCCGAGTGGCGACAGGAAGTGGAATCGGTAATCCGCAGGGAAGATATCCCCCCCCGGACACGAGACTATGTCAGAGATTATTTTCTGGCCCTGGAAGAAGGGCCCGAGTACGAGGAAGAAGAGGAGTAATGAGCATGAATGAAAAAGAACTTCAGGAACTGGTAGCCAAAGCGACGCGCCTGAAGGATGAGATCAGAAAAGTGATGGTAGGCCAGGAGAAGGTGATTGACCAGGTGCTCAGCTGTCTCTTCGCCGGTGGTCATGCCCTGCTGGAAGGGGTGCCGGGACTGGGGAAAACATCTCTGATCCGGACCCTGGCCGCCTCACTGGGACTACCGGCCTCCAGAATTCAGTTCACTCCGGACCTTATGCCGGCGGACATCCTGGGAACCGATGTCCTGGTACGGGATGAAGAAAATCGTACGGACATTGTGTTCCGCAAGGGACCCCTCTTCTCATCAGTTGTGCTGGCCGACGAGATCAACAGAGCTACTCCGAAAACCCAGTCGGCTTTACTGGAAGCCATGCAGGAAAAGGCCATCACCATCGGCGGGAATCGCTATGAATTGGAGGAGCCCTTCATCGTCCTTGCCACCCAGAACCCCCTGGAGATGGAAGGAACATATCCCTTGCCTGAGGCTCAGATGGATCGCTTTCACTACAAGATTGTGATGGATTATCCCGATCGGAGCGAGATGGAGGAAATTATACAGCGGACCACGGGTAACGAGGTGCCCGAGGCGAAAGAAGTCATGAGCCGGGGCGAGGTGATGGAAATACGTCGGGTGATTCGGGAGATACCGGTTCCTGCGGAAGTGAGGGATTATGCCATTTCTCTGGTGATGGCCTCCCACCCGGGGAGGGGACCTGAGGCCGTGAATCGCTTCGTCCGTTACGGCGCCAGCCCCCGGGCCGCCCAATCCATGCTGCTGGGGGCGAAAACCCGGGCTCTGCTGGACGGCAGGGTGAACGCCTCTTTCGAGGATGTGAAGGAAGCGGCCCTTCCGTCCCTCCGTCACCGCCTGATTATGAGTTTCGAGGGTGAGGCCGAAGGTAAAACCACCGACGGTATGGTGAGAGAACTGCTGAAGGATATTCGACCTTGAATACCCTTCTCGAACCGGAATTTATGGAGAAACTCGATGGACTGGCGCTCCTGGGACGTCGGCGCCGGGGAGGCCGGATCGGGGAACATCAGGCCTGGCGCCGGGGAACCAGCCTGGAATTCGAGGATTA
>JAUVIY010000265.1 GCA_030592625.1 Spirochaeta sp.
ATGGACGGATTCCACCTTAGAAAACGAAATCTCATGTGGCCGGAAGTAAATAAAATCGTAGCAGAAACGAAGAACGGATTGGCTGCCCACATGAAAGTCTTACCGGAAGATCAATCAGGAGGACAATTCGATCTTGGAAGAGCAAAATACGCTTTAGCAAGAATTGCACCCAGGAAGAAGGATCTCCACATCACAGAATGTCTCATCTGGAAAACCTGTTTTGGGTTGGGCGGGTAGAAAAATGAACTCGCGGAGGGTTAAACATCCACGCAGATAAGTCCGGAAAATCATTCCGATCACAATTACCGGATCAATGTCATACAGTAAAAAAGTATAATGCGTCACCTTCTACCTGGTGGTATTGTGCTCAAATGAATCCGTATCTGCTTCTAGATGGTTACCATCAAGTTCCCGCTTGAAAGTATCTCCAATGTTTATGCAGAAACAGATGCTCACAATAAATTATCTGCGGACCGTAATAACGAAAATTCGCTGAGATTGACGGAAACATGTTATTGGGTAACAATGTGTCTCATCGCAAAGACTCCATTGAAAAAAGAGAGGATTATTGCAGAGACAAGACGCAAAAAACACAAAAAGCGCGGTGTAGCAGGGCTACAAGGCTTGGTCGGTTGTAAACAACCTACTCGTCGACGCAATTCGCCGCTGGCGAACCGCTGTATGCCATGCAACCTAAGGCATTTCAAGCATTTTTGTAACGCATTACGCAATTTCCCGCCCTGCGGGAAACTGCTGGATGCATCTGCAGTCAGGTACCTTTTTTCAGTGGAGTCCATAAATCCATCTGACAAGGTAATAATATGGGCGAGTGTGAATTCATCGAAGGATGCCCGTTCTTCCAGGATAAACTGGTGGAAAAACCGGTTGAAGTCGAAGAACTCAAAGAAAAATACTGCAGGAACAACAATCTGAATTGCGCCCGGTATATGATAGCCCAGGCCGTCGGGAAGGAGAAAATACCCCCGGACCTTTCCCCCGATGAGAAAACCGTAGCCTACCAGATTATTGCCGAACTCGACTGAACATGACGAATCGGTAATCCTTATTGCGATAGATAAACTCTCAATATATACTCCTCGGAGGTCAGATCTGACCAAATCCATACCATTCGAGGATAAAACCTGCAATGATACGTGCTGAAAACCTCTCCAGGCACTTCGGTAGAATCGAGGCCGTCAGAGACATCGATTTTCACATCCGAAAGGGTGAAATCACCGGATTACTCGGTCCGAACGGTGCCGGAAAATCCACCACGATGAATATGATTACCGGATATCTGGCCCCCAGCGCGGGAAAGATTTCCATCGACGGAATCGATATTGTGGAATCTCCCGAAGATGCAAAGAAGTTAATCGGCTATCTGCCCGAGCAGCCGCCTCTCTACCTGGACCTGACGGTGGACGAGTACCTGGATTTCGTAACCGAGTTCAAGAGAGTTCCGAAGAACCGGAGGAAAGCCGACCTGGAAACCATCAGGGATCTGGTTAAAATCGGTGATGTCCGCAAGCGGCTCATCAAAAACCTCTCCAAAGGGTACAAGCAGCGAGTCGGTCTGGCACAGGCACTGGTGGGAAATCCACCACTTCTCATCCTGGATGAGCCAACCATAGGCCTGGACCCGAAACAGATTATCGAGATTCGGGAGCTCATCAGGGATCTGGGAAAAGAGCACACCGTTGTTCTGTCCTCTCATATCCTCCCCGAGATAAGTGCTACCTGTCACCGAATACTCATTATCGATAAAGGAAAAATCGTCGCTTCCGACAGTCCCGAGAACCTCTCGGGAAGACTTTCGGGTGCGTCCGGCGCCGCCCGACAGAAACTACTGATTAAGGGTGATGCCGATGCTGTTCAAGCGGCTCTTGAGAATATTCCGGCTATGGGCTCATTAAGCACTGGTAAAGGGCCTGAAGACGGATTATCCGAAGCCGTCATTGCGGCGGCGGGTGAAGGGGATATCCGGGAGGATGTATTCCGGGCATTGGCCGCTGCCGACTTGCCAATCCTGCAGATGGGTCCCATGGACCTGAGTCTTGAAGAAATTTTTCTCAATCTTACAACCACCGAGGAGGAAGCCTGATGCTCGCCATATTCAAGAAAGAACTGAAATCATATTTCCTCACTCCTACCGGTTGGATTTTCCTGGCGGTATTCCTCCTGGTTTCGGGAATTTCATTCGCTACACAACTGGTTTTCCCGGGGAATTCCCAATATACGATGTTCCTCACAGGTCTGCTGTTTGTTTATCTCTTCGTCGTTCCGCTGCTGACGATGAGAATTTTCACCGATGAAAAAAGATTCAAAACTGATCAACTCCTGCTCACAGGTCCTTCAAACCTTTGGGGAATCGTTATGGGAAAATTCCTGGCTGCGCTGGCTGTATTCCTCATCACTATTGCCGTTACCTTCATCTACCCATTGCTGCTGAGCTTTCACGGAAAGCTGGATTGGCCCATGATTATCGGAACCTATATCGGATTTGTCCTTCTCGGTGCGGCATTCATCGCCATCGGCGTTTTCGTATCTCAAGTTTCCGAAGGCGTCGTGAGCGCAGCAGTACTTACATTCTGCGCCATCATCATCACGTTCATCATCGACTTTATGCAGCAGTATATGCCGACAACCGAACCTTCAGGCCTGGTATGGGCCGTTATTCTGATCGCACTCCCGCTTTCATGGCTCTATTCCTCGGGAAAGAACTGGGCCGTAACGGCGGCCGTCGCCCTTGTCCTGGCCGTCATGTTACTTCTCTTCTGGTTTTTCGGCCGGACCTTGTTTTTCGGCCTTATCGGTAAAAGTCTGGGATGGCTTTCCCTCACACGCCGCTTTGGATCCTTTTCCATGGGAATCCTGAGCCTGGACGCAATCCTGTACTATCTGAGCTTTTCCGGATTCTTCCTGTTCATGACGGTTCAGAGTCTTGAAAAACGGCGCTGGAGTTAGAGGAAAATCATGAAGAAACTGTCATTTAAATTCGATTTTAAAACACGTCATGCCGGTATTTCCGCCCTCATCACCATCGCCGTACTGGCCGGAATCATCATCATCAACATACTGGCTGGTGAGCTGAACCTGCAGACGGATCTCACACCGAAAAAACTCTTCAGCCTCACCGACGAGACGAAGGGATTGCTGGATAGTCTTGAACACGATGTGGAGATTATCGCCCTTTATGAACCGGGAAAAGAACCCGAGTCCATCATGCTGACGGTCAATGAATACGACCGGATTTCACGTAAGGTGAGCATCAGTATCGTGGATCCCGACAGGGAACCAGGACTCATTGCCCGTTTCACCGAAGAAGACGCCCCTGTAGCCAAGGGTTCCTTCATCGTCAGTTCAGGCAATTTTTTCAGGGTTATCTCCGCAATGGATATGTACGATATTTCCTACAGTCAACAGGGCCAGCCCCAGGTGATGGGGCAGAAAGTTGAGCAGAAGATTACTTCCGCCATCGCCTATGTGGTATCTGGAAAAACACCGAAAATTTATGAAATCACAGGTCATCGTGAATCCCCGCTGGCCACTATGGGTTACGGTTCCATGCTCAGCCAGGCCAATTATGAACTCGAAGAGATATCCCTGATACTCTCGGGGATTCCCGAAGATACGGCCCTGATGACGCTGATCGGTCCCCGAAATGATCTGTCGGAAGCGGAAGCGGAGAAACTGAACACGTACCTTGTCTCCGGAGGAAGCCTGCTGATGGCCCTGGATCTCTCACCGGAGCCTATGCCAAACCTGTACGCTCTCCTGGCACGGTGGGATATCGAGGTACGTCATGGTCTGGTTCTTGAAACCCGGGCGACCAGGCTTATCGCCGAGTTCGGAGACAATCCGTTTATATTCGCTCCATATCTCTCGGATCATGATGCCGTCGCATCCCTGGCCGAGGCCAAGATGGATCCGATTTTCCAGGCTTCCCTCGGTTTCCGACGAACCGACGCCGAGCAACGTCAGATCGAGTATTTCACCTTTCTTTCAAGCTCCGAAGACTCCCGGTTAAGGACAGACCTGACATCGGAAATCTCGGGCAATCCATCCCCCATTCCCAGTGATGAAAAGGGGCCGGTGGATGTCGTCGCCGCCATCCGGCAACGCAATATGGACACCTATAAACCTGAAGGCGCCACCATCGTGGTCCTGGGAAGTGCCAGCACTCTCAAGGGTCTGGGATTTCTCGGCCAGATTAAGGCCAACGCCGACATGGTAATGAATCTCGTGAACTGGACGATGAATGACGATTCAACTGTCAATGTTCCCTCCAAGAGCCTCTTCCGGCTGCC
>JAUVIY010000361.1 GCA_030592625.1 Spirochaeta sp.
ACACTTTCCTTCCGCGAAAGGGCGGTGAGGATGATCGTCGGAATCTCAAGATTCCGGCCATTCATCATCTGAAGGACCGCAAAACCGTTCATCTCAGGCATGATAAGGTCGAGAAATAGAAGATCGAATAACTTCCCGGATTCCAGGGCTTCGACAAATTCCATTCCATTGGCGAAAGGCACTATCTCCCAACCGGTGGCACTGAACGCATTCTTGATGATTTCCCGGACAATCATGTCATCATCTACAACGGCTATTCTGACTTTACCTCCAAGCTGATTAAGACTCTCCCCGGGGGATTCTTTCTGGAAATTGAGTTGAAAAGCCTCTTTCTGTAATTCCTGTTTGGATGAAAAAAACCGTTCCTGAACATTGTCCTGTTCTGCTGTAAGGGATTCCATGCCCTTGATGCCGAGAAGACCGTCCATGGCCTCTTCGAGATTTTTTGAAACCTCTATTTCACTCAAGACGACATGTCCGGTCAGATAGGCTTTGATTTCTTTGGATATGGTAAGAATCCGGATACGATCCGGTTTACTGACGAATCCCATCACCTCTTCCAACAGGGTCTCCAGTTTATTCCTGTCCTCATTCCGGAAATCAATATCCGTCATCATAATCAGGATCCTCGGATCTTGAACGGAATAAAGCCTGATAAGCTCGACAATTTTGTATTTGAGAAGGTTGATTTTCTCCCGGTTGAAGCCTCGGGCGATTTCGACAAAGAGAATCTGGTCGTTCAAATGGGCGTCGAGTATGCACGGTGTTTCGTCCATTTCGATTGCGACATCCAACAACTCCGTAAGAGTGGCGAGAAGAGCATCGATTCTCACCGGCTTATTCAAGATTTTCTTGACGCCCAACTGGGCGATTTCCATCACCTGCTTTTTCTCAAGCTTGGAAATGGTCATCACCACGGGAATGTTCTCGACATTCGGATCGGCAGACATGGCCTTGAGAATCTCCATGCTGCTCTTGCGGGTAAGGAAGTAGTCCATAATGATCAGATCCGGTTGCTGCTGTCTGATTTTACCCCAGCCGTCGAGTCCGTTGATGGCTTGAATTACCTCGAAACCGTATTCTTTCAACTGCTTGTCCAGGAATCCCCGAAGCAATGAAGAATCATTGATCACCAGAATGGATTTCATATTAGCATTATATGATGTAAACAAGGTATTGTGGAAAGGTGAAATCGCTTTGATCATAATAAGAAGATGATTCCTATCATTCCGGAGCCCCTCCTTGATACGGCTGGTCTTGTAGACTCACTCACCCTGGAAAGAGCCGCTTTCAAACGTCGGTTTTTCATCTGGAAGGAAATGGAGCGCCATTTCATCGCCAGGTACAGCTGGAATGAGGACGGACTTCTCACTTCGAGAGAAGAAGATGGTGAAGTACATCTCTATGCTTATGACGATAGAGGCAACAGGATCGCCTGTTACCGCCTGAATGCATCGGGAGACGTTACAGGACGGGAGATGTGGGAGTGGGACAGCCGCTCACGACTTCAACGACGGCTGTTAAAGACCGTCGAACCTCCGGCTGAAGCAATATGGACCTACGAACATGACGAAGCCGGACGAATGAAGGCGGAACGCAGGGGCAACAGGGTGCGTGTTGAAAAACTGGATCGGGAAGGTCGTATCGAACAGGTATACCTTTACGACGGTGAAAAGCCGGATCTGGTAACCGACTACTCCTACGACGATTCAAACAGGCTCGTTTCCATCATCATTAAGGATCCGGACGGTTCTCGTCACCGTAGAACGCTCTATACCTATGACGAAGAAGGAAGGGTTGCATCGGAAACCATTTCTGACTCTGAAGACAGGGTGATTAAAGACGAAGTGTATGCCTACGGTGCGACACATGGGAAACGATGGCTGGAACAGGTCACCTGGATTCCCGACGGAAAACGACACGGTAAACGACGTCCCAGGGAAGTGGTTTACCGATCGTTCACCTACAGTGGCATCCAGTCTCGTTCAACTTCTGTGACTCAGCAATCCATAGCATTCGCCAACGGGGTATATAATGGACCGGTTCTCGGTGAAAAACCCGAGGGCAACGGTGTCTTTCAGTATAACGACAGCAGTCGATATGAGGGTGAATTCAGAAACGGGGTGATGGAGGGTTTCGGCCGCTTGTCATGGCCTGACGGCAGGGTTATGGAAGGTGTTTTCAGCCGGGGACTCCTGGAGGGAAACGGCCGTTGCATATGGGCGGACGGAAGCCGTTATATCGGAGAATTCCGGAATGGAAGAATGCACGGACCGGGGGTTTTTACCTGGGCCGACGGAACGCGTTTCGAGGGGCTCTTTGAAAAGGGCAGGAGAACCGACCAGGGCGCCTGGGAGCGCCCGGGAGATTCATGAAAATCAAGTGCCTGATACTCGACCATGACGATACCGTGGTAGACAGTACCGCCACCGTCCACTTTCCCGCACACCTTGAAGTGATGAAAAAGCTCCGACCGAATCATCCGGTCATCGATCTGAATACCTGGTTTGAAAAGAATTTCGATCCGGGCATCATGACGTTCCTGACCGAGGAAATCGGTCTGAACAAAGAGGAACTGGACGAAGAATACCGGATCTGGCAGGAGTTCAACGAATCCCGAAACCCGCCGTTCTACCCGGGATTTCCCGAACTGATGCGAGACTATATCCGGGAAGGCGGCATCATCGCCGTCGTCTCCCATTCTACCGACTTGCATATCAGAAGACATTACGAGAAAGGTGCACCCGGTGTGATGCCGGATTTTATCTTCGGATGGAATCACGATCCCGAGCGGCGGAAGCCCTCACCGTGGCCGGTTATCCGAATCCTGGAAGAAACCGGCCTTAAGCGGGAAGATGTTCTTGTGGTGGATGACCTCAAACCCGGAGTCGAAATGGCAAAAGCGGCGGGTGTGCCGGTGGCCGCCGCCGGTTGGGGTCATTCCATACCTTCCATCCGTGAAGCGATGATGGAAC
>JAUVIY010000423.1 GCA_030592625.1 Spirochaeta sp.
GTATCACCGTGGAGCGTATGCGCTTCAACGAAGCGGTGCGGGCTTACAACACCGTTATTCGGCGTTTCCCCCAGATGATTATTGCCAACATGACCGGTTTCGAAGCCAAGCCCTATTTCGAGTCCTCCGCCGGTGCTGAAGTCGCTCCCAAGGTGGAGTTCTGATATGGCTTTGCTGACCTCTGACGAGAAGAAGCGTATCAGCGATGCCGTAGTTGAAGCTGAAGCGAACACCGGAGGCGAGATTGTCACAGCCGTTATTCCGGAAAGCGATGATTATGCTTTCCGGGAACTACTGTTCGGAACCGGTGCCGGCATTCTCGCATTCATTATCCTGGCTCTGTTTATCGGCCCCTTCGGGCGATTTCTGGATCGTCTGTTCTGGACTGAGTCGACCACTCTGCTGCCTCTGGCCATGGGTACCGTCTCACTCCTGACGGGTGCGGTTTTCTATTTTCTGTTTCAGATACCCGCCCTGGACCGATTCATCGTCGGCCGGCGAACCATGGCCGAAGCGGTGAATCACCGGGCTCTGCGTCATTTCGTTGAAAGCGCCGCTTACGACACCGTGGACAGGACCGGAATCCTGCTCTTCATATCCGTCCTGGAAAGACGAGTTGAACTCATTGCCGATAAAGGAATCAACGCACAGGTTGCTCCCGATACCTGGGACCGGATCGTTTCCTCCCTTGTACGAGGTATAGGCGAAAAGCGTACTGCAGAAGCCATCGTAACGGCCGTAAAGGAAATCGGTACGGTTCTTGCCGAGCATGTCCCACCCCGGCCCGACGATGAAAACGAGTTATCGGACGGACCTACCGAACTCGGGAAAGGGTCGTGATTATGAAGAAATATATCATTGCATCACTTATCCTGGCCGCCTTATTGACTGTTTCAGCCGTCTCGGTTTTCGGGCTGGATGTCCCCGGGCTGTACGGGCGGATCAACGATCATGCCGGTGTTCTGTCATCTTCAGCCGCCGGGGAACTGGAAAATTATCTGGCTGCGGTTGAAAAAGCCACCGGAGCACAGATTGCCCTGCTTACCATACCGTCTCTGGAAGGCGATTCCCTGGAATCCTACAGCCTCCGGGTTGTCGACAAGTGGCAGCTGGGGAGCGCCGAGCAGGATAACGGCGCCCTGCTCCTGGTGTCCATGGAAGAACGGAAAATCCGTATTGAAGTAGGATACGGGCTCGAACCCGTACTCACCGATGCCATGAGCGGCTATATCATTCGGGAAGCCATCGTCCCGGAATTCAAAAGCGGTAACTTCGACCGGGGTATTGCCGCCGGACTACAGGCCATGGGCGGCGTCGTTACCGGTGACACACCTATCACCGTGGAACAGATCGAAGACTCTCAGGGTGATGAGAGAACCGGCGGCGTGCCCATCTTCGTCATAATATTCCTGTTTGTCTTCATCTTCGGCCGAATCGGCCGATATCGGCGCTACCGACGCCGGGGCATGTCGCCCATGAGCGCATTCTTCATCGGATCCATGCTGGGCGGCGCATCCCGCGGAGGATCGTCATCCGGTGGCTTCGGCGGGGGAGGAGGCTTTTCCGGAGGTGGTGGAGGATTCGGCGGCGGCGGCGCCAGCGGAGGCTGGTGATTCCCAATTGAACGAGGGGAATGAAACAGCAGTCTCATTCCCGACAGTCCCACCGAAAGCTCCCGATCCTGTCAGGGTTGCACCTGTTTGTATGAAGGTCAGTGTTCTTTTAAAAGAGAGAACCTATCTCACCTGATGATTCTTTATCCAGAAAGAGTGTTGCATTCATGTGTTGTCTTAAAATGGAAGCAGGACATGTTTCGCTGATGGACTCCAGAAGTGTATTGCGGATGGCCAGGGCTTTTGGAAGCGTGGGAACCATGCAATACAGAGTCGCTACTCCCATAATTGCAGGGATTGTCATAGTTACACCATAATCGGGAATCATCTCCAGGGAGGGAAACCCAAAGTCCCGGAACTGTTGATTTCGGCAGGTTTCATCAATACTGATTTTTTTCACTGTAAGGGGATCATTAAAATCCGCCTCGTGAGGTTCGTTAAAAGCAATGTGACCATTCTCTCCAATCCCGA